>CAMFLG010000223.1 GCA_945957495.1 uncultured Pseudorhodobacter sp.
ATGCTGCGTTGACATCGCCCGCCCGGTCTTTGACAACCTGCCAAACAGCCAGCGAAAGCCGATATGAGCTATATCCCCTTCCCCGACATCTCGCCCGAGGTGTTTTCGATCCCCTTGGGTCCGATCACCTTCACCCTGCGCTGGTATGCGCTGGCCTATATCGCGGGGCTGTTGATCGGATGGCAACTGATCCTGCGCATGGTGCGCACGCCGCGCCTGTGGGCTGGCGCGCCGCCGATGCAGCCAGAGGCGGTGGAACGCCTTCTCACCTGGGTGATCTTCGGCGTCATCATCGGCGGGCGGCTGGGCTATGTGCTGTTCTACCAACCGGGGTTCTTCCTGCAGAACCCGGCGCAGATCCTGCGGGTCTGGGAGGGCGGCATGTCATTTCACGGCGGCTTTGCCGGGGTCATCGTCGCCGGGATCTGGTTCTGCCGCCGCGAGAATATCCCGATGCTGTCCATGGCCGATCTGATGGCCGCCGTGGTGCCGATCGGTCTATTCCTTGGCCGTATCGCCAATTTCATCAATGCCGAGCTTTGGGGCCGCCCCACCAGCCTGCCCTGGGGCGTGGCCTTCCCGGGTGAGGCCGCGCAAACCTGCGACGGCATCCTGACAATCTGCGCCCGCCACCCCAGCCAGCTTTACGAGGCGGCGCTGGAAGGCCTGTTGCTGTTCACCGTCTTTACCTGGCTGATCTGGCGATGCGACTGGCTGAAAACCCCCGGCCGCATCGCCGGGCTGTTCTTCCTTGGCTACGGCCTTGCCCGCTTTGCCGTCGAATTCGTCCGCCAGCCCGATGCGCAATTCGTGTCCGACGGCAATCCGCTGGGCCTTGCCCTGCACATGGGCGGCTATGGCCTGACCATGGGTCAGATCCTGACCCTGCCGATGATCGCCGCCGGTCTGTGGTTCCTGACCCGCGCCAAACCCGCATGACACCGCTTGCCGCCCTCCTGATCCGCCGCATCCAGCACGGCGGCCCGATCACACTGGCCGATTACATGGCCGATTGCCTGATGCACCCCGCGCATGGCTATTACGCCACCCGCGACCCCTTTGGCCAAGGCGGCGATTTCACCACCGCCCCGGAAATCAGCCAGATGTTTGGTGAATTGCTGGGTCTGTGTCTGGCGCAAACCTGGCTGGATCAGGGCGCGCCATCCGCCTTCACGCTGGCCGAACTCGGCCCCGGGCGCGGCACACTGATGGCCGATGTGCTGCGCGCAACCGCCCGCGTGCCCGGCTTTCACGCCGCCGCCCGCGTGCATCTGGTGGAAACCTCGTCCACCCTGCGCGCCCGCCAGCGCGCCACCCTTGGCGCGCATCCGGTGATCTGGCTGGACAGCGCGCAAGACCTGCCCGAGGCGCCGCTGTTCCTCTTGGCCAACGAATTCTTTGACGCCCTGCCGATCCGCCAATTCACCCGCACCCCCGAAGGATGGTCCGAAACCATGGTTGGCCTCAGCAACGGCGCACTCAGCCTTGGCCGCGCCGCACCCGCCATCATCCCCACCCTCAACCACCGCCTGACCGACACCACCCCCGGCGATATTGTCGAACTGTGCCCCGCCGCCCCCGCCATCCTGCAAACCCTGTCCGACCGCATCACGCGCCACGGCGGCGCTGCCCTGATCCTCGACTACGGCGACTGGGGATCGAAAGGTGACACGTTTCAGGCACTGAAATCGCACCGCTTCACCGATCCTCTTGCCGAACCCGGCGAGGCGGATCTGACCGCCCATGTCGATTTCGCCGCCCTTGCCGCCCACAGCCCGGCCCATGCCTATACAACCCAAGGCGCGCTGTTGACCGCACTGGGCATCCAAACCCGCGCCGCACAGCTGGCGCAGCGCCTGACGGGCGATCCGCTGACCCAGCATCTTGCCGCCACACGCCGCTTGACCGCGCCCGAAGAAATGGGACAGTTGTTCAAAGCCCTCGCCATCTATCCCCCCTCTGCCCCCACCCCGCCCGGATTCGCCTGATGCTGGCCCCCATCACCTCTGACGCCCTTTCGCCCCGGCACGGGTTCTTCACCCGCAAGGGCGGCGCGTCTTCGGGCATCTTCGCCGGGCTGAACTGTGGCGCAGGCTCAACCGATCAGGCCGATATCGTCGCCATCAACCGCGCCCGCGCGGCAGAGGCGATGGGCGTCGATGTTTCGCACCTTGTCACCCTGCATCAGGTGCATTCACCGCTGTGCCTGACCGTGGACGCCCCGCTGTCGATCCGACCCGAGGCCGATGCGCTGGCCACCGCCACCCCCGGCCTTGCGCTGGCGATCCTCACCGCCGATTGCCAGCCGGTGCTGTTTGCCGATGCCGGTGCTGGCGTCATCGGGGCCGCCCACGCAGGCTGGCGCGGCGCCAAGGAAGGCGTGTTAGAGGCGACCTTGGACGCCATGGAAACACTGGGCGCGCGGCGCGCCCATATCCATGCCGTGATCGGGCCCACCATCTCGCAAGCCGCCTACGAAGTCGGGCCAGAGTTTTTTGAGGCCTTCACCGACGACGATCCCGAAACCCGCCGCTTTTTCGCCAATGGCAACGGCGACCGCATGCTGTTCAACCTGCCCGGCTATGGCTTGTGGCGCCTGCGCGCCGCAGGCGTGGGGCTGGCCGAATGGACCGGCCATTGCACCTACCGCGACCCCGAACGATTCTTTTCCTTCCGCCGCACCACCCACGCCGGCGAGGCCGATTACGGCCGCCTGATTTCGATCATCCGGCTGTAACGCGCGCCGCGATTGCGCCACAGTCTTGCGAACAATCCTGCAGAATTTTCCGGTATTGTTTCCAATACAAAATATAATCACGCGATTTCAAAGCCTTAAGCCTTTGGGCGAAACGGCCACAATTGCCACCCCTCCCGCGCGCGCTGCCGCAATGATTTCCCATTTGCAGCCAAATCCTTGCCGCATTGCCGGGGCAAATTGGCCTCAACAAAGACAACGCCTGAAGGAGCAGATCATGAAAAAAGAACGCCGCTGGCTGAAATCCGCAATCGCCGCAAGCGCCGAAACTCAAGTGGTCATGCCTTGGGCCCGTGGCCAGCGCCGCCGCCCCGAATCGATGAAAGACGCCCCGGTTCCCGCCAAACCGCGCGCCATCGCTGCCCGCTGATCCTTCGACCGATTCGCACGCAAAGGCCGGGGGTTCCCCGGCCTTTGCGTTTTCACCTTCTACACAAACCGGCGCAAAGCCACCGATAGGCGCAACTGAGGAAACAATCCGCGCGAAAACCTTAGCTTTGCCGCGTAACCCGCTCCAATTAAGAATTAATTTTGACAGGCCTCCAAGATTCTGCCATCTTTGGTTCACGGAAGTTCCTCTGTGAAAACAGACTGTGGCAGGCGAGGTAAGACCGCAAGGCACCGCTGACACAGCACCGGTTCGGTCATCTGGCCGGGCGAAGGATGTTGCTCAGTTATGGCGGCCCTGGTGCTCCTCTGGCACCGCTAAGGGGCCGCCTAAACTTTTTGACCCAGCGCAGCCCGAAATCAGGCGTTCCGCGCCAGCCGCTCTTCCAGCACATCAAACGACAGGCCCGGCTCGTCCTTGGCGCAGCGGATCACCAGACTGGTTTTCACATTTGCCACATTCTCTGCCTTCAGCAGCGCCTCGGTCAGGAAGTTCTGAAAACTCGACAGATCCGGCGCCACGCATTTCAGGATGAAGTCGATCTCACCGTTCAGCATGTGGCACTCACGCACCAAGGGCCAGGCCCGGCAACGCGCCTCAAAGGTGGACAGATCCGCCTCGGCCTGGCTTTGCAGCCGCACCATGGCAAAAACCTGCACCTCGAACCCCAGTTCGCGCGCATCAATATCGGCGTGATAGCCCTTGATATAGCCCGCCTCCTCCAGCGTGCGCACCCGGCGCAGACAGGGCGGCGCCGAAATTCCAACCCGGCTGGCAAGCTCCACGTTGGTCATCCGCCCATCCGCCTGCAACTCCGCCAGAATGCGGCGGTCAATCGGATCGAGCTTTGTTCCAGCCATGGCTGTCTCCTTTTTTAGCCCCGTATCTAGGCCCAACCCCCGCCCTGCGCAATAATGTTTCGTCAGAGCGCAATAATTTTTCACAAAGCACCCGCAGACCGCACAAAACCGCAAGCCCGCCATGCAGGACTTTCCCCGCCCGGGCGCAGCGCCTATATCAACGCCAGACACGAATCCCGGGGGAAGCAATGGGCGAGACACGTCACACCAAGGTTCTGATCATTGGCTCCGGCCCGGCGGGCTATACCGCCGCCGTCTATGCCAGCCGCGCCATGCTCAACCCGATTCTGGTGCAAGGCCTGCAACCCGGCGGTCAGTTGACCATCACAACCGAAGTCGAAAACTGGCCCGGCGACAGCCATGTGCAAGGCCCCGATCTGATGATCCGCATGCAGGACCATGCCGCCGCGATGGGGGCCGAAATCATCTCGGACTACATCACCCGACTCGATCTGCAAAACCGCCCCTTCACCGCCCATGCCGATTCCGGCACCACCTACACCGCCGATGCCGTCATTCTGGCCACCGGCGCCCAAGCCAAATGGCTGGGCCTGCCGTCGGAAGAAAAGTTCAAGGGCTTTGGCGTCTCTGCCTGCGCCACCTGTGACGGCTTTTTCTATCGTGGCAAAGAGGTTGTGGTGATCGGCGGCGGCAATACGGCCGTGGAAGAGGCGCTGTTTCTGACCAACTTCGCCACCAAAGTCACCCTGATCCACCGCCGCGATTCCTTACGCGCCGAAAAGATCATGCAAGACCGGCTGTTCAAACATCCCAAGATCGAAATGCTGTGGAACTCTGAAGTGACCGAAGTGCTGGGCAGCGATGCGCCCGCCTCTGTCACCGCCGTGCGCACCCGCAATCTGGCCACGGGCGAGGTCAAGGATGTACCCTGCCACGGCTTCTTTGTCGCCATCGGCCATGCCCCGGCCTCCGAACTGGTGAAAGACCAACTGCCGCTGCATTCGGGCGGCTATGTGCAGGTTGAACCGGGTACCACCCGCACCGCGATTCCCGGTGTCTTTGCCGCGGGCGATCTGACCGATCACGTCTACCGCCAGGCCGTCACCTCTGCCGGCATGGGCTGCATGGCCGCGCTGGACGCCGAACGCTGGCTGGCAGGGCAGTAACGGGCCGGGGCAGCAACATGCCCGCCCAGCCGGTTTCAGGCCGCTTCTACCGCATCATCTTCGCATCCGACCGTGACGCCCCCCTCCGGGGCGCCCGCTCACCCGAGGGCCGCTTTCACCACGATGGCGAGGCGGCCCTTTACATGTCACCCAGCCCGCAAGCTGCGGCCTTCGCCATCGCCCGCTATTTGCGCCCCAACGATCCGCCGCGCCTGCTGCAACCGCTGCACCTCGAAGCCGCTCAGCTGCTCGATCTGCGAAACCCCACGGCGATCCGGTATCTGGGCCTGAACGGCGACGAGGCCTCGGTGCCATGGCAGCCCGAACGTCAACAAGGCCTGCCCGCCACCACTTGGCGCGCCAGCGACGCCGCCCGCGCCGCCGGGGCGGATGGCATCATCTACGCCGCACGCAGCGAACCCAGCCGCTGGCATATCGTGCTGTTTCGCTGGAACAGCACCGGCCCGCGCCTTGCCCCGGATGGCCCGGCCACACCATTTCTTCCCAACCCAACGCACGCAACCTAGCCTCGCGCGGCAATTTCGGCGCATTTCGCCGCTAATTTCATCGTCCCGCTTGCGCAAGGCGCTGTTTCACGGGTCAATAATCACCGTCGATGCTATTCCCCTCCGCCCACCTTCACGCGAGCCCGCATTCACATGACCCATTCCAACCACGCCCCCATTGCAGACCTTTACGCCCCCCAATCCACCGCCGACGCCTTGAAACCTGTCTCTTATACACATCTCCGAGCCCACGAGACGTAGAGGAATCTCG
>CAMFLG010000224.1 GCA_945957495.1 uncultured Pseudorhodobacter sp.
CCACAAGGGCATGGGCAAGGCAGAGGCGGTGGCCGAATGCATCCGCATGCTGGACGCGGTGAAGATCCCCGATGCGCGCGGCCGCATCCGGCTGTATCCGCACGAGTTTTCCGGCGGCATGCGCCAGCGTGTGATGATCGCGATGAGCCTATTGTGCAAACCCGATGTGCTGATCGCGGATGAACCCACCACCGCGCTGGACGTGACGGTTCAGGCGCAGATCATGCAGCTTCTGGCCGATCTGCAACGCGATTTCGGCATGGCGACGATCCTGATCACGCATGATCTGGGCGTCATCGCCGGGTTCTGCCGCGAAGTGATCGTGATGTATGGCGGCCGGGTGATGGAACAATCGCCCGTCGATCCGCTGTTCTACGCCCCCAGCCACCCCTACACCCGCGGCCTGTTGCGCGCGATCCCAAGGGTGGATCAGCAGGGGTCGGAACTGGACAGTATCCCCGGATCACCCCCCAACATGACCAAGCTGCAACAGGGCTGCCCGTTCCAGCCGCGCTGTGACTTCGCGCACGACGATTGCAAGCGCACCCTGTCGCCCCTGACCGAATTCGAACCGGGCCGCAAACGCGCCTGCAACCGCAGTCTGGAGGAGTTGGCATGAACGCCCTGTTGCAAGCGCGCGATCTGCGCGTCACCTTCAATCTGCGCCGCGAAGGCGACATGCCCTGGACGAAACCGCGGCAGTTGCACGCGCTGAACGGCGTCAGCTTTGCGCTGAACCCCGGCGAAACCCTTGGCATCGTTGGCGAATCCGGTTGCGGCAAATCCACCCTCGCCCGCGCGCTGATCCAGATGGTTCCGGCCACGGGCCAGGTGCTGTGGCAGGGCGACACCGATCTGCTGTCGCTTAGCCCGCAAAAGATGCTGAAATACCGCGCCGATATCCAGATGGTGTTTCAGGATCCGCTGGCCAGCCTGAACCCGCGCATGACCATCGGCCAGATCATTGCAGAGCCGCTGAAAACCCATTACCCCAGCCTGCCCGCCGATGAGGTCAAGGCGCGGGTGCAGTTGATGATGGATCGCGTCGGCCTGCTGCCCAACCAGATCAACCGCTATCCGCATGAATTCTCGGGCGGTCAGTGTCAGCGCATCGGCATCGCCCGCGCCCTGATCGTTGAACCAAAGCTGCTGATCTGTGACGAGCCGGTGTCGGCGCTGGACGTGTCGATTCAGGCGCAGGTGATCAACCTTCTGGCGGAATTGCAGCGCGAACTGGGGCTGGCGATGATCTTTATCGCGCATGATCTGTCGGTGGTGAAGCACATCTCGGATCGGGTGATGGTGCTGTATCTGGGCCGGGTGATGGAGGTGGCCTCCAGCACCGATCTGTTCCAATCCGCTCAGCATCCCTATACGCAGGCGCTGCTGTCTGCCGTACCGATCCCCGACCCGATCAAGCAACGCGGCAAACAGGTGATCGAACTGGCGGGCGATCTGCCCTCGCCGATGGCGCCGCCCTCGGGCTGCGTGTTCCGCACCCGCTGCGCGCGCGCAACAGAGGTCTGCGCGCATCAGGTGCCCGCCTTGCTGGGCGCCGATCATCAGGTCGCCTGCCATCACGCCGGTCTGGCAGAGGTCGCGGCGTAGGATAACCAAATCCGCCAAACTTGCAGCGAATTTAAGTAAAATTTCGCTTCATCTTGGCATAAATACTCCACGGGGGCAGCCCCATTGGCACAGCCAATGGGGCGCGGGGGTGTGAAACCCCCGCTCTTTCTAACGCTTTCCCCCGTCATAGCGGGCTTTCTCGGCAAGGCTGTTGCGCACCATTTTGCCGAACTGGCGCGACCTTTGCCGCGCCTCTGCCGTGGTTTCGCTGTTGAAGCGGTCCTCGCGTTTCAGCTTGCCCCAACGCTGCAACCGCGCCGCGTCCAGATCGCCCGCGGCAATAGCCTGTTGCACCGCACAGCCGGGTTCGGATTGATGCGTGCAGTCGCGGAACCGGCAGTACCCGGCAAGCTCTGTCACATCGGCAAACACCGCATCAATCCCCGCCGCCGCATCGCTAAGCCCAAGCGAGCGCATGCCGGGGGTGTCCATCAGCCAGCCGCCGCCCGCCATCGCGTGCAGAGTTCGCGCTGTGGTGGTGTGCCTGCCGCGCGCATCATCCGCGCGGATGGCTCGCGTTGCCCCGGCAAGGCCGGTCAGCGTGTTGGTCAGCGTGGTCTTGCCCACGCCGGACGACCCCAACAGCGCCACCGTCTGCCCCGGCCTGCACCAATCGGCCAACCGCGCCGCAATGGCTGCATCGCGCGCGTCCAGCGCCAGAACCGGCAGGCCGCGCTGTAACCGGGTCGCCTTGTCACGATAGGCCTCGGCGTCCTGGCTGGTGTCGGCCTTGGTCAGCAGAACCACCGCCTCGGTGCCCGCCTCTGCCGACAGGGCCAGATAGCGCTCCAGCCGCGCCGGGTTGAAATCGGCGTTGCACGAGGTGACGATGAACAGCGTATCGACATTGGCCGCGATCAGTTGTGCCGCATGCCCGGTTCCGGCGGCGCGGCGGGCAAGCAAGGTCTTGCGATCCAGCCGGCGCAGAACGCGCTGCCCGTCCGATAACACCCAATCGCCGATGGCAAGCGCGCCCGCCGGCAAATCACCGGCCAAGGCCAACGTCATTGGCCCCTGCGGGCTTAGCCCGTCGATCCGGTCACGATGCACGGCGGCCACGCGCACAAAGCTGTGGCCAAGTTCGGTTTCGTCAAGTTGCGACAGATAGAAGTTAGACCAGCCAAGGCTGGAAAGCGACAGATCCTGTGTCAATGAAAGCAGTCCTTGCGAACGGAAAAACAGGCCCATGCCGATCCGATGCAGACAGGCGGGCGGCTGGTTCGGGCGGACTCGCAGACAAGGAAAAGGCCAAAGCCTTAGTGTGCGGTCGCCCAGAGCGGTGCGAATACAGTCATAGACACGCTCCTTCTTCCGGTTGCACAAGGTGAGAGGCTGACAGTGACCCAAGTGGGGCTCGTTACGGCTGCTTCCTTCCGGACCTGACCGGGTTGGCGAGGCACTTGCCCGCGCCAACCTCTCAAGTCGTGATATAGGCCCAAGGCCCGGCAAAAGCAAGTCTGCCCGGGCGGGGATTTTCGGTGCTTTGCGGCGGGCGGGCGGCTTTGGCTGGGCGTGGGTGGGCCGGGCCTGCGTATGCACGTCAGGCATACGTTCCGGCATACGTCAGACATACCTGAAACATACCTGATTTTGCGCCGGAAAACCCGCGCCCTGCCCCGCCGTTCGGGCGTGACAGGCGGATGTGAATCGGATATTGGACATGCAGGAAATACCGAAAGGACGATCACCGTGGCCGAACACAAACAGGGCAGCATGGACATCCGCGCACAGGAAAAAACCTTTCAAGGTTTTGTGAAAATGGTCAGCTGGGGCACGGCAATCTGCATCGCTGTCGTGATCTTCATGGCCCTCGCCAACGCCTGACACGACCTCGGCAGATCGGATCAAGTCTATGATTATTCGGGCAATTTCTATTGCGTTCTTGCTGCTGCTTGCCGCTTGCGCCGAACCGAAATGGGCTTCCGATGATGCGGTTGCCAGGGCCCGCTATGTCGCCGATCCGCCGCGCTCGATCACCTTGTTCACGGTTGTCGCCACCCGCAACGGCTCTGGCGCGCATTCGGGGCTGTTGGTGAACGCCTCGGAACAGGTGATGTTCGACCCGGCGGGCAGCTGGTATCACCCGAACCTGCCCGAGCGTAACGACGTGCATTTCGGCGTGACGCCGAAAATGGTCAGCTTTTACATAGACTACCACGCCCGCATCACCTACGACGTGATCGAACAAACCGTCATCGTGACGCCCGAAGTCGCCGAGATGGTGCTGAACCGGGTGAAGAATTACGGCGCGGTGCCAAAGGCACAGTGTTCGCATTCGGTGTCGTCGATTCTGCATGGGGTTCCAGGGTTTGAGGCGATCAGCCCAACCTGGTTCCCGAACAAATTGTCCAAGGAATTCGCCAAGATACCGGGCGCCACCTATCAGCGCTTTACCGACAGCGATGCCGATGACAACCATGGTGTGTTGCTGGTTCAGGCCGGGGCACCTGCCCACTGACAGCGAAGGCTGGGTGCCAGATGCACATTTTTGGGGTGATCCTGGCAGGCGGCGGTGGCCGCAGGATGGGCGGGGCCGACAAGGCCCTGCTGACCCTTTCCGGCCAGACCCTGCTGTCGCGCGTGATCGCGCGGGCAGAGCCGCAGGTTGCACGATTGGCACTGTCGGCCAATGGCGATGCGGGCCGGTTTGCGGGCTATGGCCTGCCGGTGCTTGCCGATTCTGTGCCTTTGGGCCCACTGTCGGGCATTCTGGCCGCGTTACGCTGGGCGACCCCGTTGGGGGCGACGGCGGTGGTCAGTTTCGCCGTGGACACACCGTTTTTTCCCGGCGATCTGGTGCCCCGGCTGTGCTTGGCCGCCGAAACCACGCCGCAGGGCCTGGCGATTGCCCGCAGCGGCAAGGATCACCCCACCTTCGGGCTTTGGCCAGTGGGTCTGACCGCCGCGCTGTCACGCTATCTGGACTCTGGCGTCAAGCCGCGCGTAATGGGATTTGCCGAGGCGCAGGGCTGCGGACGGGCTGATTTCCCCGAGGATGGGGCCTTCGCCAACCTGAACACGCCCGACGATCTGGCGCAGGCAGAGCGGTTGCTAAGGGGCTAGGCGATGAGGATTTACGGGGTGATCGGCTGGAAAAACGCCGGCAAGACCAGCCTGATGGAGCGGCTGGTGGCCGAGATCACTGGCCGGGGCTTTCGCGTGTCCACGGTCAAGCATGTGCATCACAATGTCGATCTGGATCAGCCGGGCAAGGACAGCTACCGCCACCGTGTCGCGGGCGCGACCGAGGTGGTTCTGGCCTCGGCCGACCGTTTCGCGCTGATGCGGGAGCATCGTGGGCCAGAGCCTGCGCTGCCGGAGATTCTGGCGCGGATGGCGCCGGTGGATCTGATTCTGGTCGAGGGGTACAAGCGCGACGCGCATCGCAAGGTCGAGGTGTTCCGGCGCGAGGCCGGGCACGATCTGATCCAGCCGGGCGATGCGCTGGTGCGGGCGGTGGCGACGGATGCCGATCTGGGCGCCCTGCCGGTGCCGGTGCTGGACCTGAACGACACGGCCGGTATTGCCGATTTCATCCTGGCGGAGGTCGGGCTTGTCCGGGGCTAGGCGGATCATCCCCGGGGGTGCGGGATGGTGACGCTGCGCGCGGGCCTGCCGACAGAACTGCGGGCCGAGGCGGCGGCGCTGTATTGGGAGGCGTTTGGCGGCAAGCTGGGCCTGGTGATGGGGCCGCATCCCAAGGCGATGGCGTTCCTGCTGCGGGTACTGCGGCAGGACCACGCGATTGCGGCGCTGGATGAGGCGGGCGGGCTGCTGGGCATGGCCGGGTTCAAGACGCCTGCGGGCAGCTTTGCGGGCGGTGAGGCGGCGGATGTGATCGCGATCTATGGCCGGTTGGGGGCGCTGTGGCGGCTGCCGCTGTTGTGGATGCTGGGGCGCGAGGTGGACAATGACCGCTTCCTGCTGGACGGGATTTGCGTGACCCGCGCGGCGCGGGGTCAGGGGATCGGAACGGCGCTGATGGCGGCAATCGGGCAGGAGGCCGCCGCGCGCGGCTACGGTCAGGTGCGGCTGGACGTGATCGACAGCAACTGGCGGGCCAAGGCGCTGTATGAGCGGCTGGGCTTTCGGGTGGAAAAGACCACCAGCATCGGATTGCTGCGGTTTGTCTATGGATTCCGGGCGGCGATCACGATGGTGAAAGAGGTTTAGGCCGCCGTGTCCCGGATCGGGACATTTGGGTTTTGACCTAATGGGATGAACTGCCTTCCCACCCAACCGCAGCTATTGTTGCGGGTA
>CAMFLG010000225.1 GCA_945957495.1 uncultured Pseudorhodobacter sp.
CTGCCGGGTTGCCGATCTGCTGCCGCGCAAGGTCACGTCCGACCTGACCGCCCCGCGTTTCCATTTCAGCCTTGGCTGCTGGAAGCAGAAAATCATAGCCCTGCGCCATGGTGTCGGCCAGAAAGCGAAAAGCGCCCCCGGTGTCGGGAGCGGCTTGGCGGAAGTTCGAGAGCGGCGCGCTGCGAACGATCTTCTTGATTTCAGCCACGTCATTTCCCCTTGCGAAGTTGATATAGATCAAACAGCGAGGGACCGGCCTTTAGGATGCCAGACCCAAGAGCAAACGCACCTTGCCGCCCCGCATTGCGCGCCTGCGTCTTGTAATCCGCCGCCGCCTGCATCTGATTGCCAAACTCGATCCGCCGTTCCCGCGACCGCACACCGCGCAGTTCGTCCGTGATGGCAGCCGTTCCGACGTTGGGCCGCTGTCCGTTGGCCGCAAAGGTCGTGCGGATCGTGGCAAGTTCGTCGTTTAGGCCTTGGCGTGCCGACACGTCAGTCTGCATGGCCCGCGTGCGCCCGATGTAGGCGTTGATCTCTGCCGCCTGCTTTGCGCCCTGCGCAGCGCCGAAGTCGGCCAATCCTCCAGCGATAGCCGAACCTGCTGAAAGCGCGGTTGCCGCCGTGGTGGCTGCGGTGCCTGCCGCCAGCATTGGTGCGAGTGCTGCCATCATATTTGGATTTCCTGAGTTATCGCCAGAACCTCGAAAGGCCCCGGCTCTGTCTTGATGATTTCGATTTCAGGATGGTCGCGGCTACCCAGCACCATGAACTTCTGGCGATACGTCCGCAGGGGCGGCGGCAGCGACAGATCATCGCCGGTCGTATAGCCGCCAAAGATCTTGGTTGACCGGTTGGCGCGCACCGAAAACCCGGCCGAGGCCAAAACCGAAACCGACCCCCGGATCAAACGTGCCTTCAGCATTCCTGCGCGCGGCGACTGCACATATTCCACAGGCCACGGCTTGATCCGGCTTTCAAAGTTCAGCCCGGCGTAGGACAGGGAGGGCATGTCATCCATTGCGGGGATTTCGCCGTCGTCCGACACAACCCGGGTGCCGCCGTAGTAGCCCCCGCCATAGACATGCACCGTCTCGCCTGCAAAGGGCGCCGCCAGATAGGCCGTCACAAGCAAGGCCTGGCCGTTCACATGCAGGGCCACACCGTTGACAGCCAGTTCCGCCGTGGTGTTGATTTTCACGCTGCAATCCATCAAGGCATCATCTGACATGCGCTCCAGAAACCGACGGTCCACGCCGTCAATCTGCCGATCGACAATCGCCCAATAGCCACCAAAGATCGGCGAAATTGACTTGAACTCGCCCTGCGTTGCCCACGGCACGAACCCGACGCTATCGGCGTTGAAGTCCGAAAACCACGACACCGCTGCCAGTGTCCCGTCGGCATTGACCACGAACATGTATTTTTCAGGCGTTTCCGAGAACTGCGATGGGCCGCACAGCTTGATCGGGCTTTTGATCAGGTGCGCGTGATAGGTGGAAATCGTTCGCACCGACCACTTGAGGTAAATGTTGCCATCCAGAAGGCACGCCGCAATGGACTGGCCCGACGCCTCGACAAAAACCACGCCATCATCCACCGCCACGGGCTTGACCGGGCTGGAGGCGCGCTTGTCAAATTGCACGGCGTTGAAGTTGGCCGGGGTCAGGATGCCACCATCCCGCAGCGAAATGTAGTAAAGTCCCCGATCCGAGAACAGGAGCAGATCGCCCGCGTTGACGACGTGCAGGAATCGTGGAGCGTTGTCGCCGCACTGCCGGGTGATCGCATCATCATCATCTGCGCCGACCTTGAAATCCTTGATCGTGCGCGCCGACGACATGCACACCAGATCCGGCACCAAGGGGAAATCCGTCAGGGTCAGCCTGCCAGCCGCCGACGCCCCGGCCCGAGGATAGCCGCGAGTGGGCGACATGAGCGGTTCATCCCAGATGGGAGAGGCCAGCGGCAACAGCGCCGTCTTGCTGTTGACGGTAGTGGAAAACGACGGTCCAGAGATTTTTTCCGACACGTCGGGGCCGTCATAGAAGGCTGTCGTCACAACGTCGATTGTGCCCGACCCAATGGCGATGATCAGGCCCTGAAAGTCTGTGTCATTGCCGATCACTTCGTCGCCAATGCGAAAACCCGACACGCTGGGGCAGGCCAGCCGAAAACTGGGTGGCAGCGTGGAAATCACATTCCCCGAGACGACGGTGGGGCTGGTGTATCCGGTGATTTGAATCTCGCGCTGGCCGTAGCGGATGCGCTGGCCCACATAGGCGGGGGTGAAGAACGGCCCTGATGCTGTGACGGTGATAGACCCTGTGCGCGCCGACGGGCGCATGGTCAGATTGTCCACAAAGGACCAATACGGCTGGGCCTTTTCGCCGCCTGCCGCATCGTCAAACGCAAAGTCGTCCAGCGACCATGCCCCATCGTTATAGGTCAGGATCAGAAACCCGAACTCGCCGCCGATGATGGTGTCCTCGCGGAAGGGCTCAACCCATACCTCAGAGCCGCTTGTCCACGGAACCGATGCCTCCAAATGGATGGACCGCCCGTCGGCGTCGATCACCTCAAGGGAATCGTCGTTGATCATAAGGCCGAACACCGCACCGCTTTCCGGCCGCATTTCCGTCAGATCGTAAGCTGCACCAAGCGTCCGTTCCCAGAACGATCCCGGCCGTGCCAGAAGCGTTCGTGTTGCCGTGACGCGCACGTTGGACGCCCCGCGACTGGACTGCTGGCGCAATTCCAGATCATCGCCCTCAAGGAACCCTTCGCGCGTCTCCCCAAGCACAAAGCTGCGCTGCGTGATCGCCTGCTTACCCACGATTGAACCTCGCGCGCGCAAACCGGCTGCGGCGATAGGGCTCTGTGGCAGATCGGGATTTGGAAGCCTTGGTGCGGGCGCGCTGGAAGTAGATTTCCGCCTGCTGCTCCATCGACAGAGCCGTCTGGTGCTCTTCCTTGCAGCGCAGAAGCACCGCCTCCAGCTTCATCTGGACGCCGCGGGCAAAGTTGGCCGACCACAGAGAGGTGTCTGCCGTCTCGACGTATTCGATGAAAATCCCGTCGTCCTTGGTCACATAGACCTTGGACCCGTCCTGCACCCAATCCAAATCGGTGCGTACCCCGTCATCGTCTTGCGCCCAGACCCGGCGCACATGCAGCGCAGCCAGCGGCACAATATAGGCGTCCACAAAGCCGAATTTCCCATCCGACCGGGAGGTCAGTTCAATCTGAATCTTGGTGAAATTGTAGAGGCCATCCTCCAGTTCTGCTTCGACAATGGTTGGCCAGTTCCGCGAAAGTAGCCTCCACTCGTCAGAACCGTCCTCTTCGGACAGCATTTCATCGAAGCCCTGCGTGATCAGGGCCGCGTTCATCAGTTCCAGCATGGAAAATTGTGTGCTCATGGGCGGCAGACTGCCTACGAGGTCAGTCTCCGCCTATGCACATTGGATCAATACCAGGCGGTGATGCCCGTTGCCGTGGTGCCGGTAGCCATGATTGCCGTGGCAAAGAGGTCGTAAGTGCCGACCGGAAGTGTGTCGGTGATCTGGGCTTGGCCCTGCACGTCCTTCCACGCGACGACGCCCGCCACGTTGATGGTAATCTTGCGGATCTTCGCGCCGTTGGCAAAGACCGTATCGCTTGGCGTGACCGCAAAGCTTCCAAGGGCGCCGATGGTGGCCATGGGATCGAAGATCGGATTGTCGTATTTCATTTTTGAGTTCCTGCCTTGGATCGCGTTGCAGCAAAAATCTGGCGACGACGGCTTTTTGCATATGCACCAATGCGAAAGGGGGCGAGGTTTCCCCCGCCCCCAATCAGGACACCGCCATGTCTGGCTTACGGTGCCAAGGCTTTTCCTGCCTTCTTCAGCTTGGCTGCATCCTCTTTCGAGGCGGGGCGCATCCAGTTGACCGAGTAGGCCGAAATGTTGACCGTTGCCTTGGTGCCGACGGCGACGATACCGGCGGCGCTCAGGGTGCCCGGCGCGTAGGTCACGACGTTGACCGTCTGATCCGATTCCGGCACTTCCGGCGCCACGGGAATGATCGGCACGTCTTTGACGACAGCCCCGCCGATGACCTTTGGCGTTGCGTCCACCATGCCGGGGGGCAGGTCTTCGTCTGGCGCGGTCACAGCGGTTTTTTGATCAGCCATGCTTATTGCTCCACCGCCAGAGCAGCCGTGACCTTGCCAGCGGTCGCGTTGGAGCCGCCGATGGTGTAGCGCATACCGAGATATTTCAGCATGGTGCCATCCGGGACAATCCGCACCGGCAGCTTATAGCCTGCCACCAGCGTTGCGATCGGCACGGCGCCCGAGGTCCAGTGAACCGTCGCCGAGGTCAGGCCCGCAGCAGCGGAACTTTCCAGAGAGAAGGTTACAGAGGTGGCGGTGGCAAAGGCTTCCGTCACCTGGATCAGGAACGGAAGTTCATTGCCTGCGCCGAGGTTGCGAGCGATGGCCGCCGCTTCGCCGGGAATAATGCCGTTGTCGGGCCAAGCAATCACGTTCGTGGAGATTGCCGTAGCCGTGACGGCTTGGTTCTCGGAGAACAGGGTAGTGAGATCGAGGATCATGTTAAGACGCCCTCCTTAGGCGCGTGCATGAGGGGTTTCAGGCCGCTATGACCTAGACGACCCGGCTCTCCGTGTTCAGCAGGGCTTCGGTTTCCCGGATCGGGATGCCGCGGTAGGTCAGCACCTCTTTGCCTTCGATTTCCTGCACCCGCAGTTGCAGCTTGGCGTTGGCAGCGGTGCCGCCGCCCATGCCCAGAGCGTCCAGCGCTTCGAGGATGGTGCGGTTGCAGTAGATCACCGTGCGGCCCGGCATGGTGTCATTGGTCACGGAGACGTTCTTGTTCCGCAGACCCTGCACGCGGTAGTAGGCTTGGCGCATGAACTTGTAGAGGTCCACGCTGCCCGCGATCACGTCGGACACGTCCACGTTGGCCACGCGCGACACGCGGCGGTAGTCGCCAAGAGCAAAGCCGCAATGGGCGCTGATCTTTTCCTCTTGGACGTAGTAGGGGTTCGACGCAGCGTCCAGAACGCGCTGGCGGCCCATGTCCTCTTGCTGGATCCCGCCCGTAGTCCCCTGCGGATAGATGCAGTTCAGGCCCGAGCCGCCCCAAGTGACGAACCAGATCGAGGCGTTGTCGGAGCCGGAGCCACCCGCGTCGATGATCTGGTTGCCAGCGCCCGAGGTTGCCAAAGTGCCAAAGCGCGGCGCCAGGCCTTTGGGCAGGCGGGCATTGGTGGCCGGGTTGTGGTAGAACAGCGCCGTCACCAGTTCCTGCGACATGCTTTCAATATCGGCTTCGCTTTCCTGCGCGCGGACAGCGTTGGCATTGGCCCCGGCCAGCTTCAGCACACGTTCATCGACCGAGATCAGCTTTTCAGCAAAGCCGGTCGTTTCCGTGACCTGTTGGGTCGGGGTCTTGCCCTGCACGATACCCTCGTACAGCGCCCCCCAGCCTACCGGTGCCAGTCCGGTACGGGTGGTGTAGATGTGCTTGGTGCCGTCGTTGCACTCCATCATCGTGAAGTCGGTGAAAATGTCCTGCGCGGTGCCGTTCATCATTTCCATGATTTGGGCGATGTTGCCCTTGCCGTCGGTGCGCTTGTAAACGTCAGCGAGGGTAAGGAACTTTTGGGTCAGAGTAGCCATGATGCCTCCTTAGCGAGTGGCTGTTTTGGGGTAGCGTGCCGCCAAGGCGTCTTCGGGAGTGGTGGCGGGGTTCGGGGTCGGGGAAAGCAGCGCGCGGGGGCCAAGCAGTTTTTCCATCGCTTGAAGGGCCGCAGCGCTTTT
>CAMFLG010000226.1 GCA_945957495.1 uncultured Pseudorhodobacter sp.
GCCTGCAATCGCGTGGCGTGCAATGCTTCACGATGGGGCCCTGATTGGCCGGTTTCGTCCTGCCAACGCCCCTCTGGCCCTCTGTCGCCGTTGCCGGACAGACCGCACGGTTCCCTGTGCGCCGCATCTTCTGTGTCGGTCGCAACTATGCTGAACACGCCCGCGAAATGGGCCATGATCCAAATGCCGAGCCGCCGTTCTTTTTCACCAAACCCGCCGACGCGGTGGTAGACAGTGGCGCGACGATTGCCTACCCGCCCGCCACCGCCGACCTGCAGCACGAGGCGGAACTGGTTGTGGCGCTTGGGGCAGGGGGCGCAAATATGCCCGAAGCACGGGCGCTGACCCTTGTCTGGGGCTACGCAGCCGGAAACGATCTGACCCGCCGCGATCTGCAAGCGGCTGCAAAGGCGGCGCGGCGGCCCTGGGATATGTCGAAAGGGTTCGACAACTCTGCCGTCGTCGGTGCCCTGCGCCCTGCCAGCGCGGGCGCACCCACGGGCCGCATCCGCTGTCGCGTGGACGGCGCCCTGCGTCAAGAGGCCGATCTGGCCGAAATGATCTGGTCAGTGCCCGCGATCATCGCCTGTCTTTCCGGCCTTGTTACCCTGGCGCCGGGCGATCTGATCTTCACTGGCACCCCGGCGGGTGTTGGCCCGATTGCACGCGGCCAGACCTGCACGGTTGAGATTAACGGTCTTGCACCCGCCACAGTTCATCTGACCTGACCCGGGTGATCTGAAGGCGCGGCTGCGCCGCACGCGCATTTGTCGCCTGCGCGGCTTTGCCGCTTGTCCCTGTCAGGGGCGCGGGGCGGCCGCGCGGCGCAACCGGTCATTGATGGCGCGGCCCAGCCCGACCTCGGGGATGGGGGCCACCGCGATGCGCCCCGCCTTGCCCGCCAGATCATCCGCCCTGCGCAAGATGTGAAACAGATTGGCCGCCGCCTCGACAAGATCGCCACTGTGCGACAGGCTCAGGTCCGCGGGGCCTTCAGGGCCAAAGCCGATGCGAACCTCTCCTGCCGCACGGTCGGTGGCGTTCAGCCGCACCAAGGCATGCGGTGCGTAGTGCGACGCCAACTGCCCCGGCGCATTGGGCTTGTGCGCATTGCCGCCGCTGGGAAGGGCAATTCCCAACGCTGCCTCCAGCGCCTCCACCGGGACGCCACCGGGGCGCAGCAGGGCAGGCGCCTCGGCCAGCCCCAGAATCGTTGATTCCACCCCAACCGCGCAGGCCCCGCCGTCGATCACGGCGGCAATCCGCCCTTGCAACCCATCCAGCACATGTTCCGGCCGCGTGGGCGAAATCCGCCCCGATGGATTGGCCGAAGGCGCGGCCAACGGCCCGCCAAAGGCACGCAGCAGGGCAATGGCCACCGGATGCGCAGGCACCCGGATTGCAACCGAATCCAGATCCGCCGTCACCAGGGGCGACAGACCAGACCCGGCGCGCAGCGGCAGCACCAAGGTCAAAGGGCCGGGCCAAAAGGCCGCTGCCACCGCCTCCGCCCGCGTATCGAACCGGGCAAATTCCCGGGCGGTCTGCAAATCGGGCACATGCACGATCAAGGGGTTAAAGCGCGGACGGCCCTTCGCCTCGAATATCCGCGCCACCGCCAGATCAGATCGCGCATCACCCCCCAGCCCGTAAACCGTCTCGGTCGGAAAGGCGACAAGCTGTGCGTCCCGCAACAGGGTCGCCGCGCGGGCGAAACCTTCGGTCAGGGCAGGAAGGGTTTCGGTAACAATCATTTCATTCCGTGACGCAGCGTCGGACTTGAAGCAGGGGGAGGCTTGACTAACCATCTGGTCAAAGGTCCATAGCCGCCTTAGTTGGCTTTGCCAAGCCGCACCCCGGAGAACCGAATGCCGTACCGCGCCCCCCTGACCGATTTTGGCTTCATCCTCGATCATGTCGTGGGCTATGCGCAAGTCGCCGGAACGCCGTTGTTCGCCGAGGCCACCTCAGATACGGTTTCGGCGGTGTTGGCAGAGGCGGGCAAACTGGCGGAAAACACCCTCGCTCCGCTGAACCGTGCGGGCGACAAGACCCCCGCCCGGCTGGAAAATGGCGTTGTGCGCACCTCGCCGGGCTTTGCCGAAGGCTACCGCGCCATTGCAGAGGGCGGCTGGGTCGGCATGGCGGCCAATCCGGCCTTCGGCGGGATGGGCCTGCCGATGACCGTGGCCACCTGCGTCAATGACATGATGGGCTCTGCCTGCCTTGCGCTGCAACTGAACCCGCTGATGACCCAGGGCCAGATCGAGGCGCTGGAACACCACGCCTCTGACGCGATCAAGGCGTTGTATATCCCCAAGCTGGTTTCGGGCGAATGGTGCGGCACGATGAACCTGACCGAACCGCAGGCGGGTTCGGACGTGGGTGCCCTGCGCACAAGGGCAGAAGACAATGGCGACGGCAGCTATGCCATCACCGGGCAGAAAATCTTCATCACCTGGGGCGACAATGACTTCACCGGCAATGTCTGCCATCTGGTGCTGGCCCGCCTGCCGGACGGACCCGAGGGCACCAAGGGCATCAGCCTGTTTATGGTGCCCAAACTGATCCCAGATGAAAACGGAAATCCGGGCCTGCGCAACAGCCTCAAGCTGGTGTCGCTGGAACATAAACTCGGCCTGCACGGCTCTCCCACCGCGGTCATGCAATATGACGCGGCCAAGGGCTGGCTGGTCGGCGCGCCGCACAAGGGCATGGCCGCGATGTTCACCATGATGAACAACGCCCGCCTTGGTGTGGGCATGCAAGGTGTGGCTGTGGCAGAGGCCGCGTTGCAACAGGCGCTGGGCTATGCGCAAGACCGCAAGCAGGGCAACACGCCGCTGGGTGCCGGTGCGATCATCGACCACGCCGATGTGCGCCGGATGCTGGCCGAGATGAAGGCCGAAACCTTTGCCGCCCGTGCCATCGGCATGGCCTGCGCCGTGGCCATCGACATGGGCCGTGCGACGGGGCAGGCGGAATGGCAGGCCCGCGCCGCCCTTCTGACCCCGATTGCAAAGGCCTATGGCACCGATACCGGCTGCCACGTTGCGCATCTGGGGGTGCAGGTGCATGGCGGCATGGGCTTTATCGAGGAAACCGGTGCCGCGCAGTTCTCGCGCGATGTGCGGGTGACGGCGATCTACGAAGGCACCAACGGCATTCAGGCCATGGACCTTGTTGGGCGCAAGATGATGGACAATGGCGAGGCCGCTTTCCGGCTGATCGACGAAATTCAGGCAACGGCCGAAGCCGCCCGCGCGGCGCTGCCAGAACTGGCAACCCCGGTCTGGTCGGCAGCCGAGGCGCTGCGCGAGGCCACCGAAACCCTGCTGGCGCAAGCGATGAACGACCGCTTTGCCGGGGCCGTGCCCTATCAGCGCGCCTTCGCCCGGGTGCTGGGCGCGCATTTCCACCTGATCGCCGCCCGTGCCGAGGCACAGCGCGAACCCCTCGCGCGCTTTGCCATCCGCAGGCTTCTGCCCGAACACGCAGCCCTTCTGGCGCAGATGCGCGAAGGGGCTGCCGGGGTTTACGCCATCACGCCCGATCTGTTGGCCTTGTGAGCGACGCCATTCATCATCCCTTTTCCACGCCCCCCGCGGCGGGCGAGGCGGTCGAGGTCGCGCCGCACATCCTGTGGCTGCGCCTACCGCTGCCGATGGCGCTGGACCATGTGAACGTCTTTGCGCTGGACGATGGCGATGGCTGGACCATCGTTGACACCGGCCTGATGACTGGCAAGACCAAGGCGATCTGGGCTGCACTGATCACCGGGCCACTGGCCGGAAAGCCGATCCGCCGCCTAATCGTTACCCACCACCACCCCGATCACATCGGCCTTGCCGGCTGGTTTCAGGGGCAGGGGGTGGAACTGATCACCACCCGCACCGCCTGGCTGCTGGCGCGGATGCTGGTGCTGGATGAACAACACCTGCCTACGCCGGAAGGGCTGCTGTATTACCAACGCGCCGGGCTGCCCCCGGCGGAACTGGCCGCCAAGGCCACCGAACGCCCGTTCAACTTTGCCGACATCGTATTCCCTCTGCCGCAGGGCTTCACCCGCATGGACGAGGGCAGCATCCTGCACGCAGGCCGCCGCCGCTGGCTTGTGCGCATCGGCCATGGCCACGCCCCCGACCATGCAACGCTGTGGAGCCTGGACGATCCCCTGATCCTGGGCGGCGATCAATTGTTGCCCGGCATCTCGGCCAATATCGGCGTCTATCCCACCGAACCCGAGGCGGACCCGCTGGGCGAATGGCTGGACAGCACGCGACGCTTTGAAGCCTTCGCGCAAGACGATCACCTGATCCTGCCCGGCCATAAGCTGCCCTTCACCGGCCTGCCGTTCCGGCTGGTACAAATGGCAGAAAACCACACCTCCGCGCTGGATCGGCTGCTGGGCCATCTGAAATCTGGAAAGACCGCGCTACAGTGCTTTCCCGCCCTGTTCAAACGCGAGATTGGCGCAGCCGATCAGGGGCTGGCGCTTGTCGAGGCGGTGGCGCATCTGAACTATCTCTTGAAGCGCGATCTGGTTTCGCGTTCTCTGACGGCGGAAGGGGCCTGGCTGTGGCAGGCCCTCTAGGGGGCCCGCATGACGGATCAGACGGCAGACACCAAAAGCACCACCGTGTCGGGCAGCGGCAAAAGCGCCGCGGAATGGGCCTATGACCGGCTGATCCTGTATATCCGCAACTTCGAAAGCCAGTTGGACGGCGACCAAGAGATCGCCATGGGCTTTGCCGGATCGGACGCAGGGGTGCTGAAGATCGAAGGTCTGGGCTTTTTCGACCCTGACCTGATCACCTTCTATGGCCGCGACGAAGACGGCATGAAAACCCAGCTGATCCAGCATGTCGCGCAACTGTCGATGATGTTGCGCGCGGTGCCCAAATCCATCCCCGAGGAGGCCCCCCGCCGCATCGGTTTTCACCTGAACTCTGGCTGGATCGGTGGCGAATCCGGTGACGGCTCGGCCTGAGGCGCCGCGATTCCTTCGAAGAAATCGGACCGGAGCCTTCAAAGGCTCCGCACCGGAGTTTTAGAAAGGGTCTACGCTAGCTGCGGTGTTCTGAGAGCATGTTAAGGTGCTCTTATGGCTCAGAAAAACCGCTATCTATTTCGGGGGAGAATGTCGGAGCGCAAGTTCCGCGATCTCTTGCGCCTTTTTGCGCTGGACCTGACGGCCGACCGGGCCGCCGAACTGACCGGCCTGAACCACAACACCACGCTGGCGCTCTACCGGCTTCTGCGGGCACGGATGGCGGATCTGGCGCAGGAAGGATGCCCGTTCAAGGGTCAGGTCGAGATCGACGAAAGCTATTTCGGACCGGCGCGTGTCAGGGGTGTCCGGGGGCGGGGTGCCGGGCGCAAGACCCCGGTCTTCGGCATCCTCGAGCGCGGCGGCCGCGTCCACTGCCAGATCGTGAGAAACTGTTCGAAATCAACGCTCGAGGCCATCCTACAGGGCCGCGTCTCGCATCTGGCAGAGGTCACATCGGACGGCTTTCCCGGTTATAACGGCCTGGTGGAGGCGGGCTTCACCCGGCATCACCGGATCAACAAATACACCGATCCGACCCATCCCGTCTTTGTCCACAAGGGGGTGCACATCAACGGCATCGAGAGCTTCTGGAGCTACGCCAAGCGCCGCCTGCAGAAGTTCAACGGCCTGCGTGCATCGAGCTTCCCGACCTTCCTGAAGGAGACCGAATTCCGCTTCAATAACAGGCAAAACGACCTCTACAAACTCCTGCTCAGATCATGCAGAATCAACCCGCTCAGAACACCGCAGCTAGGGTAGACCCTTT
>CAMFLG010000227.1 GCA_945957495.1 uncultured Pseudorhodobacter sp.
CGCCCGGATAGGCTTCACGTCCCGGCGGACGGCGCAGCAGCAACGAGATCTGACGGTAAGCAACGGCTTGCTTGGACAAGTCATCATAGATGATCAGGGCGTGGCGGCCGTTGTCGCGGAAGAATTCCGCCATCGAGGTCGCGGCATAAGGCGCCAGGAACTGCAGCGGTGCCGGGTCAGATGCGGTCGCGGCCACAACGATCGTGTAGTTGATCGCGCCGGTTTCTTCCAGCTTCTTCACCAGTTGTGCCACGGTCGAACGCTTCTGCCCGATAGCAACATAGATGCAGTACAGTTTCTTGCCTTCATCGTCGCCAGCGGCTTCGTTGTAGACTTTCTGGTTCAGGATGGTGTCCAGCGCCACGGCGGTTTTGCCGGTCTGACGGTCGCCGATGATCAGTTCGCGCTGGCCACGGCCAACCGGGATCATGGCGTCAACGGCTTTCAGGCCGGTTGCCATCGGCTCATGCACCGATTTGCGCGGAATGATGCCCGGCGCTTTCACGTCGGCCTGACGGCGCTCGGTCGTCACGATCGGGCCTTTACCGTCGATCGGGTTGCCCAGACCGTCCACAACACGGCCCAGCAGGGCGTTGCCAACCGGCACGTCCACGATGGACTTGGTGCGCTTGACGGTGTCGCCTTCCTTGATGTCCTGGTCGGACCCGAAGATAACGATACCGACGTTATCGACTTCAAGGTTCAGGGCCATCCCGCGGATGCCGCCGGGGAATTCCACCATTTCACCGGCCTGAACATTGTCCAGCCCGTGAACGCGGGCGATCCCGTCGCCGACGCTCAGAACGCGGCCAACTTCGGCCACCTCTGCGTCCATGCCAAAATTCTTGATCTGCTCCTTAAGGATCGCAGAGATCTCAGCAGCCTGAATTCCCATCACCCAACCTCTTTCATTGCATTCTGGAGAGCCGCGAGCTTGGCCTTGACCGAAGTGTCGATCATGGTCGAGCCGAGCTTGACGATAAGTCCGCCGATGAGGCTTTCATCAACGGTGGTGTTCAATTTGACGTCTTTGCCGATCTTGGCTTTCAGCGTGGCGACCAAAGCCTTGGTCTGCGCCGCCGACAGTTTCGAGGCCGAAACCACATCTGCCGTCACTTCGCCCTTTTCCGCGGCGATGCGCGCGCGCAGGTTTGCCACCAGTTGCGGCAGCACGAACAGGCGGCGCTTGCTGGCCATCAGGGCCAGCGTGTTCGCCGTCACCGTCGAAAGCCCCATCTTGGCGGCAATCGCGGCCATCGCCCGCGCCTGATCTTCGCGCGCCACCATGGGCGATGCGATCATCTCGGACAGCGCGGGGCTCTCGGCCAAGGCCGCGCCCAGCGCATCGGTGTCTGCCTCAAGCGATTTGAGGGCGTTTTCTTCTTTCGAAATCTCGAACAGGGCCTGCGCATAACGCGAGGCAATGCTCAAGGACATTGAAGCTGGTTCGGACACGTCATCCCTTCCGCTGGCTAGGCCCCTCCCGAAAACCGCCTCTGGGACACAACCCATTTGCGGCGCATCCGAGGGGCATGCGTCTTTCGATTTGGCGCGTCTCTAGCAGACGGTTTCCAATGCCGCAACAGGCTAAGCCACGATCTTGTGATCATGACGGCCGTGGAATCAGGGGTTTTTGCAGACTGCGGCAAGATGCGCATTTTTTGCGGGGCTTTTTTCCGGCCCGCACGCCCCCGTCCGCGGCAATTAGGTGAATCACCCGCTCAGATTTTAGTCAGGTCTTTTGGCGCAGGCACCGGCGTGCCCACGCCCTCCAACACCCGCAGCGGGCGGCGCACCACCGCGCCCAAACCGCCACGCGTCGGGGCATAAACCTGCTTGCTGGCCTCTACCATCAGCACCCCACCGGCCAACCAAGGCAACCTGCGGCCAAACCCCTCCCAAAAATTCGAGGTGCCCAGCCAGAACCGCCGCTCGGACGGCGGTGCGAAAAGTGAGGTCATGCTGCGCTCTGGCGTAAAGCCGTGCTTTTTCAGCTGCGCCTCCAGCTGCCCGCCCGAATAGGGCCTGCCATAGCCAAACGGTGTGCCATCCCGCCGCGCCCACAGCCCCGCCCGGTTCGGCACGACGAACATCGCCCGCCCCCCAGGGCCCAACACCCGGTGCGCCTCTTCCAACACCGCCGCCGGATTGTCAGAGGTTTCCAGCCCATGCATCATCACCAGCCGGTCCACAAACCCCGTCGCCAACGGCCACAACTTTTCCTCGCACAGCACCGATACGTTTTCCATCCCGGCAGGCCAGGGCATCACCCCCTGCGGCCCCGGCATCAGCCCGATCACCCGGCGCGCATCGGCCAGATAGGGCCGCAACAGCGGCACCGCAAAGCCAAACCCCGCCACCGTCTGCCCCGCCATCGGCGGCCACAGCTTGACCACCTGATCGCGGATTGCCCGCTGCGCCACCCGGCCTAGCTGGGTGCGATAGTAGAAATTGCGCAGGTCTAGCACATCCAGATGCATGATGGCGCCAACCTGCCAGATCACGCCTGCCGATCATAGCCCCTCTTGACAGAAAACCGGGCAAGTCGCACTCCTTCGCGAAACACAAGAAAAGGCAGGCGCCATGAAGATTTCCCTAAGGTTTACAGATCAGATCCGCGCGGTGTCCCGCCGTCAGGCCGCAGCCGCCGCTACCACGCTGGTGGCCGCGCTGATGGCCGCACCGCTATGGGCCCAGCAGGCCAGCGCGCCGAACATCATCTATATCGTTGCCGATGATCTGGGCTATGCCGACACCGGCTATCAGGGCTCTACCATCCCCACACCTTCGCTGGATGATCTGGCAGCAAGCGGCGCCGAACTGACCAATTTTTATGTTCAGCCGATGTGCTCGCCCACCCGCGCCGCGCTGATGACCGGGCGCTATCCGCTGCGCTATGGTATGCAAACCGGGGTGATCCCAGGCGCAGGCACCTATGGCGTGCCGCTGGACGAATACATGCTGCCGCAGATGCTGCACGACGCGGGCTATCAAACCGCCATGGTCGGCAAATGGCACCTTGGCCATGCTGACGCCGCGATGTGGCCGAAACAGCGCGGTTTTGACAGCTTTTACGGCGCAACCGTGGGCGAGATCGACCATTTCACCCACGAATCCCATGGCGTCCCCGACTGGTATCGCGACAACACTCCGATCGTCGAGGAAGGCTATGACAACATCCTGTTCGGGGACGAGGCTGTAAAGGTGATCGCGGGCCATGATCCCGCCAAACCGCTGTTCCTCTACCTCGCCTTCACCGCCCCGCACACGCCCTATCAGGCACCGCAAGACGTGCTGGATCGGTTCCCTGACATCAAAGACCCCAACCTGCAGGCCTATACCGCCATGGTCGCAGTTGTTGATGATCAGGTCGGCCGCGTCGTCAAAGCGCTGGACGCGGCAGGCATGCGCGACAATACGCTGATCCTGTTCCACAGCGATAACGGTGGCGTGGTCAATGCGCTCTTTGCCGGGGATACCAAGGTGGACGGCGGCCTGCCCGCCTCCAACGCGCCGCTGCGCGATGGCAAGGGCACGCTCTATGAAGGCGGCACCAAGGTTGCCGCACTGGCGAACTGGCCGAACCACGTCCAACCCGGCAAACATGACGGGCTGATCCATGTCGTCGATATGCTGCCAACGCTGGCCGATGTCGCGGGCGCCAGCACCGCCAAATCCCTGCCGCTGGATGGCACCGATGTCTGGCCGGTGATCGCAACGGGCGCAGCCTCGCCCCGCAGCGAGATCGTCTATAACGTCGATCCGCTGATGGGTGCTGTGCGCGATGGCGATTGGAAACTGGTGTGGAAAGCCGCCCTGCCGCCCAAGGTCGAACTCTTCGATCTGGCGAAAGACCCGGGCGAGGCCGATGATCTGGCCGCGCAATTCCCCGAAAAGGTCGCCGCCCTGCAACAGCGCATCGTAGCACTGGCCGCCGAAATGGCCCCGCCGCAACTGATCCTCGAGGCGATCCGCCTGACCTTCTACGCCCCGCCGGTCTCGGGCGATCCGTCGGTGCTGTTCGGTCAGGGCGACTGATCCGCACCGCTTGCGGGTTGCACCCAAAGGCACGCTCGGCCATTCTGGTGAAAACACCGGAAAGGCCGCGCGATGCCCTTGGAACTTGTCACCATCCCCTGCCTGAAAGACAATTACGCCTATCTGCTGCATGACGCCGAAACCGATGCGACGACCCTGATCGACGCACCCGAGCCGGGGCCGATTCTGGCCGTGCTGAAACAACGCGGCTGGCATCTGGACCAGATCCTGCTGACCCATCACCACTGGGACCACATCGACGGCGTGACCGCGATCGTCGAGGCGACCGACGCCACCGTCATCGGCGCCGCCGCCGACGCACACCGCCTGCCCCCCCTCGCACAGGAATTGCGCGAGGGCGATCTGGTGCAAGTCGGCTCCGAAACCGGCTATGTGCTAGAGGTGCCCGGCCACACCGTCGGCCATATCGCCTTCTACTTCCCCACCTCCGGCTATGCCTTCACCGCCGACAGCCTGATGGCAGGTGGCTGTGGCCGCCTGTTCGAAGGCACGCCCGATCAGATGTGGGCCTCGCTCTCGGTTCTGGCCGCCCTGCCGCCCGAAACCCTGATCTGCTCGGGCCACGAATATACCGCCTCAAATCTACGCTTCGCCGCAAGTGTTGAGCCGGAAAATGAGGCACTTGCCGCCCGCATCGCCCGCGTCGCCAAGGCCCGTGCCGAAAATCGCGCCACCGTCCCCTCGCGCCTTGCCGGAGAATTGGCGACCAACCCTTTTCTTCGCGCCCATCTGCCCCATATAAAGGCCAGCCTCGGGATGCCCCACGCGACGGATGCTGAAAGTTTCGCCGAACTGCGCCGCCGCAAGGACAGCTTCTGAGTCCCTTATGCAACCTTCGGATCACATTTTGCGTGTGATCCCCTAAATTCCGGCTTTCGGCCCAAATAGGGCTTGAAGATCGCGAAATAAAACCGATCCTTTACCTTATGAGGCCATGGTGGGAACGGGCCACACGCCCGTCCGACCCGCAGGACAGGAGCACGAACTGTGCCATCATTCTCGACGACTCTCGAACAAGCCATCCATGGCGCTCTGGCGCTTGCCAATGCCCGCCGCCACGAACTGGCGACGCTGGAACATCTGCTGCTCTCGCTGATCGACGAACCCGATGCGGCCCGCGTGATGAAGGCCTGCTCGGTCGATCTCGATGATCTGCGCAAGACCCTCGTTGATTTCATCGACGACGATCTGTCCACCCTGATCACCGATGTCGAAGGGTCAGAGGCCGTGCCGACGGCCGCCTTCCAGCGCGTCATCCAACGCGCGGCGATCCATGTGCAAAGCTCGGGGCGCAACGAAGTCACCGGCGCCAACGTGCTGGTCGCGATCTTTGCCGAACGCGAATCCAACGCCGCCTTCTTCCTGCAGGAACAGGATATGACCCGCTATGATGCGGTGAACTTCATCGCGCATGGCGTGGCCAAAGACCCCTCCTTCGGCGAATCCCGCCCGGTGACGGGGGCCGAGGAACATCACCACGAAACCCCCAAGGCCGAGGCGGGCGAAGCCAAGGAATCCGCCCTGTCGAAATACTGCGTTGACCTGAACGTCAAGGCGAAGAAGGGCGATGTTGACCCGCTGATCGGCCGCGAGTCCGAGGTTGAACGTTGCATCCAGGTGCTGTGCCGCCGCCGCAAGAACAACCCGCTGTTGGTGGGCGATCCCGGCGTTGGCAAAACCGCCATTGCCGAGGGCCTCGCCCGCAAGATCGTCAACCATGAGGTGCCAGAAGTTCTGGCCCATGCCACGAT
>CAMFLG010000228.1 GCA_945957495.1 uncultured Pseudorhodobacter sp.
CGGATCTGGGGATGGAGGCCGCCGCGCCGGAAAGCCGCGAGGGCTGGGCCAGCTTGATGCAAACGTTGGGCGTCAAGGGCGTGCATATCTCAGAGCGCGACACGCAGGTGTCGGCGCGGGCGAAACCGGTGGGGGTGTTTGTGAACACCTGGTCGGTGGATGGGCTGTTGTCGGAGGGCTATCAGCCGGCAGAGTTGGGCTGGGGCACGCATGAAAAAAAGCTGCCGCCCGAGGGGCATGCGTTTGATTTCGGCGCGGGCTATGCGATCTGGATTGACCGGCCCGGCGCGGATACGCGGGTGCGGTCTTGGTGCCCATCGGCGGGAGCGCAGTTTGGTTATGTGGTAACGCATAACGAGGCGCTGTCGATCCCGGACTATTACACAGTCTGGAAGGGCGATCAGGCGGTGTATCGCCCGACTTGCCATTACGCCTATCACCCCTGCAACGACGCGATCTTGTCGCTGCATGAGATCAACGGTTCCGGGCAACTGCCTGCGGCCAAGCATATTCTGACGGCGGATGAGATCGTTTCGGGCGGCGATGATCTGGGTGTGTTCCTGTACGGCCATGCAAAGGGCGCGATGTGGTACGGCTCGCGTCTGTCGATTGATGAGGCGCGCAGCCTTGCCCCCTATCAGAACGCGACGGGGATGCAGGTGACATCGGCGGTGCTGGCGGCGATGGTCTGGGCGGCAGAGAACCCGAATGCGGGCTTTGTCGAGGCGGATGAGATGGATCATGCCCGCTGTCTGGACGTGCAGCGGCCCTATCTGGGCCGGGTAGAGTGCCATTACACCGACTGGACGCCGCTTTCGCATCGCATCAACCGCTTTGCCGAGGATCGTGACGACGCGGACCCGTGGCAGTTCACCAACTTTCTGGCGGTTTGACGCGGGGGGCGGGGGCAAATGCCGCTGGCGTTGCCCCGGCCCGCTCGCTAAAACCCGGGCCAGAGTTTGGGGAATCCGATGAACGATCAAATCCGCCCGCAGCCCGGTATCATGGACATCGCCCTGTATGAGGGCGGCAAGGCCGCCGTTGCCGGTGTGGCCAATGTGCTGAAACTGTCGTCGAACGAAAACCCGTTCGGGCCATCGGACAAATCGAAAGAGGCGTTCGCGCGGTCGGTGCATCAGTTGCACCGCTATCCCAACACCGACCATCTGAGCTTGCGCACGGCGATTGCGGATGTGCATGGGCTGGATGGGGCCCGTGTGATCTGTGGCGTGGGATCGGATGAGATCATTCACCTTTTGTGCCAGTGCTATGCCGGGCCGAAGGATGAGGTGGTGTTCACCGAACACGGGTTCCTGATGTACCGGATTTCGGCGCTGGCCTGTGGGGCAACCCCGGTGGAGGTGGCCGAGCGCGACCGCACCACGGATGTGGATGCGATCCTGAAGGCCTGCAACCGGCGCACGAAGCTGGTGTTCATCGCCAACCCGAACAACCCCACCGGCACGATGATTTCGGCGGCAGAGGTGGAGCGTCTGGCGGCGGGTCTGCCTGCGCAGGCCATTCTGGTGCTGGACGGAGCCTATGCGGAATTCGTCGATGGCTTTGACGCCGGGCTGGAGATCATCGAGCGGCGTTCGAACGTCGTGATGACCCGGACGTTTTCCAAGATCTACGGGTTGGGCGGGTTGCGGATTGGCTGGGGCTATGGCCCGAAGGCGATCATTGACGTGCTGAACCGGGTGCGTGGGCCGTTCAACCTGTCGAACACGCAGCTGGAAACCGCAGAGGCGGCGGTGCGCGATCAGGATTACGTCACCCGCTGCCGGTCGGAAAACGCGCGGATGCGGCATTGGCTGGCGCAGGCCTTGGCGGAACTGGGTGTGCCGTCGGACACATCGCTGGCGAATTTCATTCTGGCGCGTTTTGCCAGTGCCGAAGAGGCCGAGGCTTGCGATCTGTTTCTGCAGGCGCAGGGGCTGATCGTGCGGCGCGTCACCAGCTATAAGCTGCCGCAATGCCTGCGGATCACGGTGGGGGATGAGGCATCCTGCCGCCGGGTCGTGCATGCTGTGGCGCAGTTCAAGGGTATGAAATGAGTGCGCCGATTTACAACCGCGTGGCGCTGATCGGGCTGGGGCTGATCGCCTCGTCCATGGCGCATGCGATGCGGGCGGATGGGCTGGCGGGCGAGATCGTGGGCCATGCCAAATCGGACGAAACCCGCAAGGTGGCGTTGCAGATCGGCATTTGCGACCGGGTTTATGCAACGGCGGCAGAGGCAGTTCAGGGTGCCGATCTGGTGGTGCTGGCGGTGCCGGTGGGGGCGATGGCGGCGATTGCCGCGGAAATCGGCCCGCATCTGGCGCCCGGCTGCACGGTGACGGATGTGGGATCGGTCAAGCAGGCGGTGATTGCCGCTGTGGCGCCGTTCATCCCGCAGGGCGTGCATTTCATTCCCGGCCACCCGATGGCAGGCACGGAATATTCCGGGCCGCGCGCGGGTTTTGCGACGCTTTATAAAAACCGCTGGTGGCTGTTGACGCCGGATGAGGCGACGGATGCAGAGGCGCTGGCGCGGTTGCGATCGCTGCTGCAGGCGATGGGCGCCAAGGTGGATACGATGGACGCGGCGCACCACGATCTGGTGTTGGCGGTGGTCAGCCACACGCCGCACCTGATCGCCTATACGATGGTGGGGGTGGCCGACCATCTGGCGCAGGTTTCGAACAGCGAAGTCATTCAGTATTCGGCCACCGGGTTTCGGGATTTCACCCGCATCGCGGCCAGTGATCCGACGATGTGGCGCGACGTGTTCCTGACCAACAAGGAGGCGGTTCTGGATATTCTGGGCCGCTTTACCGAGGAATTGTTCGTGTTGCAGCGCGCCATCCGTATGGGCGACGGCGATCAGTTGTTTGACTATTTCACCCGCACCCGGGCGATCCGGCGCGGTATCATCGAGGCGGGGCAGGATACCTCGGCCCCCGATTTCGGGCGTGTCCCGGCGGTTGCCGTGGATGCAAAGGCCTGATGGGCAGGTTGCGGCATCTGCTGCTGGCCTTGGCGATGCTGCCGGGGCTGTTGCAGGCGCAGGCGCCGGACCGGTCGATCTTTCCAAAGGCACGCCCCAGCGTTGATGCGGCAGCCACGCCTGCGGCACCTGCGGCGGGGGTGCCACATCCCAAGGCCCGGCCTGCAGGTTTGGCGGCGCCTGTGGCCAGCGCGGCAGTGGCACCTGCCGATCCGCGTGTGACCGGCCCGCGCCCCAAGCCGCGCCCGATGGGCTTGCAGGCCGCCGCGGTTGCGGTTGCTGTGGCGGTGGCGCCCGCCGATCCGCGCGTGGTGGGGCCGCATCCCAAGGCGCGCCCGGCGGGTTTGGGGGCGGTTCAGCTTGCCTCTGCCGCGACAGAGCCCGTGCCCGAAGCCGCTGCCGAGGCCCCGGCAAAGCCGTCGAAGAAGGCGAAAGCCACGAAAAAGGGCTCGGTTTGTGGCGATCCGGCGATCCGGGGCGAGGTTCTGGCGCCGATCACCTCGAAAACCAAGGGCTGCGGCGTGCCAGAGCCGGTGCGGGTGACGGCGATTGACGGGATCCAGTTCAGCCAGCCTGCGACGATTGACTGCCCGACGGCGATTGCCTTCAAGAAATGGATCGTGAAGGGCATGCGGCCGGCCTTTGGCAACCGCGAGGTGGTGGGACTGCATATTTTCGGCAGTTACATGTGCCGGACCCGCAACAACATCCGTGGCGCGAAGATCAGCGAACACGGGCGCGGCAAGGCGGTGGACGTGGCGGGGTTTGTCTTTTCGGACGGGCGGGAATGGACCGTGGCGGACGATTACAACAAGCAGATCCGCAAGGCGCAGAAGGCGGCTTGCGGGATTTTCGGCACCACGCTGGGGCCAGGGTCAGACGGCTATCACGAGGACCATCTGCATTTCGACACCGCGAGTTATCGCAACGGCCCCTATTGCCACTGACCGCCGCTAAAGCCTGTCAGATTAACACGGAATCGAAAATCGCCGCCTCTCGCTTCGCTCGACCGCGAATTTCGATCCGCATGTTTCTATGAAAACCAGATAGGCTCTAGTTGAAGCGCGGTGCCGGTCCAAGCGGAAATGGCCCGAAGTTCACCCAGCCGTCGCGGCTGCGCAGGGTCATCGCCAGCACATCGCGGTCGGGGGTTTGGGCGGCGATCACCTGCAAGGCCCGTTCGACGGTGGGGGCGATTTCGGGTTTGACAAAGCCCAGATCGACCAGAAGCTTGGGCAGGATGCGCCAGTTCTTCACCCGCATGGCAATCTCGCCTTCCGCTAGCCCATCCTTGCCCGCCGCAAGGCTGCCCGAGGCGTAGAAATCCAGATCGCCCCACAGCACATGCGCATCGGCGATTTCCAGCCCGATCAACTGGGGTTTGGTTTCGCCCGCGTGGCGGTCCAGCGGGGCGGAAAGGGTGGCGTGGGCGTCCAGATATACCTCCGGCACCATCGGCGGCAGGCCGGTATCGGCCAGTTTGGCGATCAGGGCGGCGTCGGGCTGAATGTTGGTGATCTTGAGGCCCAGACGGTAGCTGTTTGCGGGCGTGGCATCGGCGCGGATCGAGGCGTAGGCGTCATCAATGCCAAGGCCCCAGTTCGCATCCGAGGTCAGGGCAAGGTGATGCGCCTCCAGCACGATTTCGGCCAGGGGCAGGCTGAGCGTGGGGCGCGCGCGCACGGAGGCCCGGATCGGGTCGGAGGCGACGGTCACGCTTTGGCCCGCCGCGACGACGGTTTGGCCAGAGGGCAGGGCGGCCAGTATGTGCCAGGGCTTCCACGTCATCGCGTAGATTTGCAGGAAGGGGGTTTTCCAGCCCCAGCCCGCCAGCGGATCGGCCAGTTCGATCTGATCGACGCGCAGATCAAAGCGGTTGGGAATGCCATGCACCGCGACGCCGGTGTTGGTGGCGACGCGGCCCTGTTCGGCCTGCGCCGAAAAGACCTGCGTGACGGCGGTTTCGATCGCCCAGGCCCCGGCCCACCAATAGCCCGTCCACAGACCTGCCGCAACGATCACGGCCACCAGCAACTTGCGCATCCGAGCCCCTTTTCTTTGCCCCAAGCCATGCTTACACAGGCGCCTTGCGGAGGGCCAGAGAATGCATGCGCCATTGTGGGTTTTTGGCTACGGATCCCTGATCTGGAACCCGGAGTTTCCGGTGGCAGAGCGCCACATTGCGCGGCTGCACGATTGGCAGCGCAGTTTCTGCATGTGGTCGATCCATCATCGCGGCACCGTGGCCGACCCGGGGCTGGTTTTGGCGTTGGATCATGCGCCGGGGGGGCATTGCGACGGCGTGGCGTTCCGGGTGGAACCGGGGCAGGAGGCGGCGACGCTGGAGGCGCTGCGCGAGCGCGAGTTGATCTCATCGGCCTATCTGGAACAAAACCTGCCGGTGGTGCTGCGCGATGGGCGCGCGGTGCAGACCGTGGCCTATGTGGTGGACGCAGCCCATGTGCAATATTGCGGCGGCTTGGCCATTGCCGAACAGGCGCGCATCATTGCGCGCGCGGCAGGCGGGCGCGGGCCGAACCGCGATTATCTTTTCGCCACCGCCAGCCATCTGGCCGAATTGGGCATCGAGGACGCGGACCTGAGTTGGCTTGCCGCAGAAGTTAGGGGCCTCTAGGTCGGGTTTCGCTTGGCAGGGCGGTTGCGGGTGCTATGCTTTGACGCAGAGCAGAACAGCCGGGCGGAACCGTCTTGATGGAAAGACCTACGGGCGACGAAACCACTACATTCAGTCAACCCATTCGCCAGATCGTCACGATGTTGCTGGTCGTGGTGCTGGTGGCGGCGGGAGCTTGGGT
>CAMFLG010000229.1 GCA_945957495.1 uncultured Pseudorhodobacter sp.
GTCCTGCCCTGCGGCCAGAAGGCAGCCGTTGCAGTCGATCAGCGCCGGTTCATCCAGTTCCAGCGCCACAGACGCGGTGACGGCGCGGCGCTGATCCGACAGAGCGGTGCGGCCATCAACCAGCATTCCGGCGGGCACCAGCACCGCCTGTTCACCAAACAGGTATTCGGTTTCCGGCCCGCCCAAGGTGACAAGCTGATCGGCGGAAACCAGAAGATCCACATGCATCGCAAAGAAGGGCGAGCGCAGCAGAACCGGGGCAAAGCTGCCACGCGCGGGCAGGTCCAGTCGCGCCGCGCGGCGCAGGGCAACGGGGCCGCGATCCGCGGTCAGGATCACGTCGCCGGGTTTCAGATTTCCGGCCCAGACCGGGCCTTTGCTGGTTTGCACCGGTGTGCGCAGGCCAAGCCAGGGTGCCGCGCTGGGCGGGGCCGCGCCCCGGGTCAGGCCGAACCACAGCACCGGCCCGTCTTGGCGCAGATCTGTGCAAAGCGCCTGCATGTCGGCCATGTTCAGCGGCAGCGGGTTTTGGCCCTGTGCGGTGATCTTGTGCGGCGCGTCCGGGGCCAGGGTTTCAAGGCTGAGCGTCCAGCTGCGCGCCGGGGCGTCGAAATGGTACGATAGCCGCGCGCTGCCGCGCGCCTGCGGCAAGGGGCCGGGCAGGACGTGGCGCACAACCGCACCGCCCTGACGATGGACCAGCACAATTCCGATGGCGGGATCGTGAAACAGTGAAAACGTGCGGGGCCAGCCCAGGGTGGCCTGATAGTCCAGCAACACGCGGCTGTCTTGGAGGGGAAGGGCGATTTCCAGCACGAACAGGCCCTTGTGCAGCAGGTCATCCGGGCCTGTACCATCCAGAATGCCGCGATCAGAAAGCGCGATCCAGCCCTGCGGGGCGGTCGTGGCATGGGGGAGCGTTGGGCCGCCCACAGTCATCCCCGGCCCGCGCAGCAGGCAACCCCGCACCGGCGCGATGCGGAAGGTCTGGTGAAGTGCGGGGCCATGGTGGTCGCCGCTGTCATGCCTGCCTCATTCCCGTCCCCTGTGGGGACTTGTCTTTTTCGAACAGGCTAGGCGGGTTCCGGCCGCAGGGCCACCTGAAATCATGCTTGATTTCAAGGGCCGGGCCGATGGTTGCGGCAGGGCAACAGTGGTTGGCGCCGTTGCAATGGCGGGGCCAAGCCGCTATCCCAACAGGACATGCCATGAAGGACCGTTTGCCATGCCGGAATTTGTTGCCGTTGATCCCGCCGCGTTGACCGCCGATCTGATCCGCTGTGCGTCGGTGACGCCGGATGAGGGCGGGGCGCTGGTGCTGCTGGAGCGGGTGCTGTCGGGTGCGGGGTTTGACTGCACCCGCGTCGATCGTGGCGGGGTTTCAAACCTGTTTGCGCGCTGGGGCAAGCGGGGGGCCAACAAATCCTTCGGCTTCAACGGGCATACCGATGTGGTGCCGGTGGGCGACGTGGCGGCCTGGACGCAGGATCCGTTCGGCGCGGCGGTGGTGGATGGCTGGATGTATGGGCGCGGGGCCACGGATATGAAATCCGGCGTTGCGGCCTTTGCGGCGGCGGCGATGGATTTTGTACGCCAGACCCCACCGGACGGGTCGATCATTCTGGCGATCACCGGCGATGAAGAGGGCGATGCCGAACATGGCACCGTGGCGCTGTTGGACTGGATGGCGGGGCAGGGCGAGCGGATGACGCATTGTCTGGTGGGCGAACCCACCTGCCCGAATGAGTTGGGTGACATGATGAAGATCGGGCGGCGCGGGTCGCTGACGGCGTTCTTCACCGCGGTGGGTGTGCAGGGCCATTCGGCCTATCCGCACCGGGCGAAAAACCCGATGAGCGCGCTGGTCAAGCTGATGACGCGGCTGGAGGAAAAGCCGCTGGACGAGGGCACCGCGCATTTTGATGCCTCGACCCTGGCGATCACCACGATTGATTGCGGCAACCCGGCGACCAACGTGATTCCGGCCAAGGGCCGCGCGACGGTGAACATCCGCTTCAACGATGCCCACAGCGGCGCCTCGGTGACGGCGTGGTTGCAGGATCATGCGGCGGCGGTTGCGGCCGAAACCGGGGTGCAGATCGACATGCGGGTGCAGATCGCGGGCGAAAGCTTTCTGACCCCGCCCGGCGATTTCTCGACCCTGCTGGCCGAGGCGGTTCAGGCGGAAACCGGGCGGCGGCCGGAGTTTTCGACCAGCGGCGGCACGTCGGACGCGCGGTTCGTCAAGGATCACTGCCCGGTGGTGGAGTTCGGGCTGGTGGGCAAGACCATGCATCAGGTCGATGAGCGGGTCGAGGTGGCGCAGATCCACGCGCTAAAGGCGATTTATGCGCGGGTGTTGCAGGCCTATTTCGCGTGACGCTGCAGATCATCGAAACGCGGGATATTGCCCTGTGCCGGCAGCTGCGCCGGGTGGTCTTCATTGACGAGCAGGGCGTGTCCGAGGCGGATGAGCTGGACGATCTGGACGCGGTGGCGGTGCATCTGCTGGCGGTGCTGGATGGGGTTCCGGTGGGATCGGCGCGGCTGTTGACCGAGGGTTCCATGGGCAAGATCGGCCGGGTCTGCGTGCTGCAATCGGCGCGCGGCAAGGGCATCGGCGCCGACCTGATCCGCGCGGCGGTGGCGCGGTTTCGCGGCGTGCCGGGGATTGCAAAGGTCAAACTGGGCGCGCAGGTGCATGCGCTGGGGTTTTACGCCGGTTTGGGCTTTGCCCCGGTGGGCGAGGAGTATCTGGACGCGGGGATCGTGCATCGCGATATGGTGTTGACCTTCTGAGCTTCGGGCCGGTTCCGGCGGTGATCTGATTGCGCGGCTGCGCCGCATTCTTCTTGAGCGCTGACGCGCAGATGCGCTCCGCGCGGGAGTATTTTTGCCAGTATGAAAGCGGGGGATGCGTGATGTCTTTCGGCGCGGGCCCATGCGTGCTAGGGGCAGGGGATGAACAGACTTCCCACCAAAGATGAGATCCGCCAGTGGATCGTCGAGAATCCCGGGCTTTCGGCCAAGCGGGATATTGCCAAGGCGTTTGGCGTCAAGGGCGATGCGCGCATTGACCTGAAGCGCATGCTGAAAGAGCTGGAAAGCGAAGGCGTCGTCGAGAAGAAGGCGCGGCGGTTCCGCGACCCGGGGGCGCTGCCGCCGGTGTCTGTGTTGCTGGTGCTGCCGCCGGACAGCAACGGCGATCTGTTCGCGCGCCCGTTGGAGGATACCGGCGAAGAAGGGCCGGAAGATACGCCGCGTATTCTGATTGTGCCGCAGAAGGGCGATCCGGCCTTGGCTGCGGGGATGAAGATATTGGCGCGGCTGGCCCCGGTTGCGGGCGAGGATCACAGCTATCAGGCGCGGCTGATCCGTGCGCTGGGGTCGAACCCGCTGAAGGTGTTGGGGGTATTCCGCGTCAGCGCCGAGGGCGGGCGGATCGTGCCCATCGACAAGGGCGTGGACAAGGAATGGAAGGTGGCGCGCGACCATACGGGCGATGCGCGCGATGGCGAATTGGTCGAGGCCGAACAGATCGGGCCAAAGCGGCTGGGTCTGCCGCAGGCGCGCATCACCGCGCGGCTGGGCGATCCCACAGGCCCGCGCGCCGTCAGCCTGATTGCCATTCATCAGCACGGTATTCCCGATCAGTTCCCCGATGCCGTGATTGCCGAGGCCGACCGGGCCGAGGCCGCGCCCTTGGGAAAGCGCGAGGATTTGCGGCTGTTGCCGTTGGTTACGATTGACCCGGTGGATGCGCGCGACCGCGATGATGCGGTGCTTGCGCTGCCAGACCCCGACCCGAAGAACCCCGGTGGCCATGTGATCTGGGTGGCGATTGCCGATGTGGCCTATTATGTGCGCCCCGGCTCTGCCCTGGACCGCGAGGCGCGCAAGCGTGGCAATTCCAGCTATTTCCCCGACCGGGTGGTGCCGATGTTGCCGGACGTGCTGTCGGGCGATCTGTGTTCGCTGCACGAACATGTGGACCGCGCCTGCATGGCGGTGGAAATGCGGATTGACGCGCATGGCAACAAGATCGCCCATCGCTTCACCCGCGCCCTGATGCGGTCGCAGGGGTCTTTGCATTACGCGCAGGTGCAGGCCGCGATTGACGGGCAGGCGGATGACAAGACGGCGCCGCTGCTGGAACCGGTGTTGCAGCCGCTATATGCCGCATATGCGGCGTTGAAGCTGGCACGGGCGGCGCGGCAACCGCTGGATCTGGAACTGCCAGAGCGCAAGATCGAGCTGTCCGAGGATGGCAAGGTCACGTCGGTGGCGTTCAAGGATCGCTATGACGCGCATAAGCTGATCGAAGAATGCATGATCCTTGCCAATGTGGCAGCAGCGGAAGAGTTGGTGCGGCTGAAACGCCCGCTGCTGTTCCGGGTGCATGAAGAGCCGACGACGGAAAAGCTGGACCTTTTGCGCGAGGTGGCAGAGGCGTCGGGATTTACGCTGGCCAAGGGGCAGGTGCTGAAAACGGCGCATCTGAACCGGCTGCTTTCCCAGGCGCAGGACACCGAGTTTGACGAGTTGCTGAACATTTCGACCCTGCGGTCGATGCCGCAAGCCTATTATAATGCCGAGAATTTCGGGCATTTCGGACTGGCGCTGCGGAACTATGCGCATTTCACCTCGCCGATCCGGCGCTATTCCGACCTGATCGTGCATCGCGCGCTGATCGCGGGGCATGGCTGGGGCGAGGATGGGTTGTCGGCCTGGGATGTGGAAAATCTGGACGAAACCGCCAAGCTGATTTCCGAGACCGAGCGGCGGTCGATGATGGCAGAGCGCGATACCACCGACCGCTATCTGGCGGCCTATCTGGCGGATCGGGTGGGCAGCGAGTTCAAGGGCCGGATTTCGGGCGTGCAGCGGTTCGGGCTGTTTGTAAAGCTGGACGAAACCGGCGCGGATGGGTTGGTGCCGATCCGCTCTGTCGGGCGGGAGTTCTTCCACTTTGATCAGGATCGGCAGATGCTGGTGGGGTCGGATAGCGGGGTGGAAATTGGCATCGGGCAGCGGGTGCTGGTGCGTCTGGCCGAGGCGAGCCCGATGACCGGGGGGCTGGTTCTGGACCTGCTGACGCTGGAGGATCAGAACCTGCCCAGTGGCCGGTCGGGCAAGCCCGGGCGCTATCAGCCGCGCAAACCTGCGGCGGCCAAGGCCAAGGCTGACAAGTTGAAACGCAAGGTTTTGCGCAAGCGGCGCTAGGCGGGCCGGGCAAATTCAGTTGCGATGCTGCGCCCCCCGTGGCAGCATCGCAATATTGCCTGTGTTTCATTCAGACCGATTTTTGCGGGGTGTATTGCATGCTCTATCTTGTGGATGGCACGAGTCACGATTTCTTTTTCCGGACCGATGCCGAATATGAATCGCAGTTCAAGAATAGCTTTTGTCACCTTTTGGCGACCGAGTTGGGGTCGGGTTCTGCACGGTATTTTCCGGGGCCAAAGGTGTTGGGGTTGGAAACCGGTGCGCTTGCGTCGCGGGTGGCCGATGAAATCCGCCGCCTGCCGCTGACGGAAAAGGTGTTTCTGTGCGGCTATAGCCGGGGCGGGGCCGCCGTGATTGCGGCGGCGAAACTGGTCAAGCGACCCATTGAGGCGATGTTTCTGTTTGATGCCGTGGATCGCACGCTTGATCTGTCTACCGCAGTGATTTCAAAGAATGTGGGCTTTGCTTACAACGCCATCCGCGATCCGAAATTCGCCGAGAAGTTTCAGAAAGAGGTGGACGAAAAGGCCAAAACCCTGACGCGGGAAATGACCAGATTCGTGG
>CAMFLG010000230.1 GCA_945957495.1 uncultured Pseudorhodobacter sp.
CCATCAGGTCGATCTGTTCACCGCCGTCGCGCAGTTTACCGGTGTTCAGCGTGCGGTTGGCCTGTTGCACCTTGCCCGCCAGTTGTTGCAACGTGACGCCATAAAGTGCCAGCTTTTCCGGATCGGGCGCGATGCGGATGGCATTCGTCGCCTCGCCCACCAGATAGGTCAGGCCGACGTTTTCGGTCTTGGCAACCTCTGTCTGCACGGCGCGGGCAAGGCGGGTCATGTCGTTGGCGCTGGACTGGCCCGAGGGGTCAGAGAAGGTCAGCGTCACGATGGCCACATCGTCAATGCCGCGCCCCACAATCAGCGGTTCGGGAATGCCCAGCGGGATGCGGTCCATATTGGCGCGTACCTTGTCATGCACGCGCAGGATGGCTTCATCGGCAGAGGTGCCGACCAGAAAGCGCGCGGTCACCATCGCCGCATCGTCGCGGGTCGAGGAATAGACGTGTTCCACCCCGTTGATGCCCTTGACGATCACCTCCAGCGGTTCGGTGACAAGTTTCACCCCATCCTCCGCGCGCAGGCCCTGCGCCTGCACATGGATATCGACCATCGGCACCGAAATCTGCGGCTCTTCCTCGCGCGGCAGCGAGATCAGGGCGACCAGCCCTGCCGCAAGAGCCGCCAGAATGAACAGCGGTGTCAGCGACGAATTGATAAACGCCTTGGTCAGCGCCCCGGCGATGCCGAGTTTTGACTTTTCCTCACTCATTTGCAGAAACTCCGGCGGCGGGCATGTCGGACAGGATCACATCGCCTGCCTGCAGGCCGGACAGAATCTCGACCTGCTCTACCCCGTCGATCTGCTGGCGCTGGCCCGGCACGACAGAGCGCAGGCTGACCGTATCGCCGGATTTCACCGCAACGAAATCAAGGCCAGAGCGGGTGGTCATCGCGGTTGCGGGCACCATCAGCGCCTGACGATTGGCGACGGGCAGGCGGACAAGGATTCGGGCATCGACGAAGGTGTCGGGCAGACCATCCACCTCGACATCGGCCACGACGCGGCCATTTTCGATCAGCGGGTAGATCCGCACCAGGTGGCCTTCTTTCTGACCGTCCGGGCTTTCGATCTGGATGGTGTCGCCCTGCTTCAACTGGCGGGCATGGCGTTCGGGCACGGCAAGGCGCAGGAAAATACCGCCTCCGCCCAGATTGGCCACCACTTCGCCCGGCATCACGACGCCGCCTTTGGCCACAGGCACTTCCAGCACGCGGCCCGAGACGGGGGCCAGCACCGCGCCTTCGATGGCCTGTTGTTCCACAACCTGCCGCTGTGCCTGCAACGCGGCAATCTGGCCGTTCAGCACATCCACCTGCGTGCGCAGCGCATCCATGCGCTGCACCGTGGTGACACCCTGTTTCAGCAGATCCTGACCGCGCTTCAGTTCGGTTTCGGCATTCGCCAGCTGCGATTGCACAGCGGTCAGTTGCGCATCCATCGCCGAAATCTGGAAGGCAATCTTTTCATCCACCACCTGTGCCAGAACCTGCCCTGCGACGACCTCATCCCCTTCGGTCACGGACAGTTCGGTCAAGGTTCCGCCCAGTCGCGCCCGTGCCGGAATGCGATCCCGCGCCTCGATTCGGCCATAGACGGCCTTCCACTCCACCACCGCGACGGGCTGAAGCGTCAGGTCTTGGGCGGGCAAAGTGGTTGGAAATGTGATCAAAAGCAGGATCGGAAGAAGGGAAAAGCGCATGGCATACCTTTGCGAGACTTCTGCGGGCAGGCTTTGTATTCACGTTATTGAATATATTGTCAATCGGGAATGTGATCCGAGCCAGTCGCGCGCCCTGCCCGGAAAAAGCAGCCGACGCATTCCGACGTATTTACATATTCGAATAAATGATTATCTAGCGTGCATCATCGGCCCGCAAGCTTTGGTGGCGCGGGTCGTGCAGCCTTCCCATGTGAGGAAAACCGAAATGTCGATTGACCGTGCCGTTCTGCGCTTTGCTGGCGTGATGATTTTTCTAAGCGTCGCGCTGACGCTTTGGGTGTCGCCCTATTTTATCTGGTTCACCGTGTTTATCGGCGCGAACCTGCTGCAATCTTCTTTCACAGGGTTTTGCCCGGCGGCGTCGGTGTTCAAGGCGATTGGCGTGAGGAAGGGCTGCGCGTTCGAATAGACGCCGCATTGTCTGCTCTTGGTCGGGCGTAAGGCGGCAACGCGGCGGGCCGATGCGCCCGCCGTTTCGCACTCAGGGCCAAAGTGCGGGTTGCACCGCATAGCCGATATACAGCGGATGTTTCGGCGCGCCTGCCTGCGTCAGCCCCAGATGAAACAGGGGTTTGGTGGTGGCGCGCAGCACCGCCTCAACCGCAGCGCCACGGTTCAGGTGCGCGCCGTGGCTGCCCCAGGCGCAGATCACCTGATCGGCCCAATCGGCGCCCTCGGCAATGGCCGCATCATTGCCCGGCCCCACCGGATCGGCCACTGCGCGCATCACCTTGGGGTCGGTGGCGCGGTAGGCAAAGATATTGGTCACGCGAAACGCCCCGAAGCCCAGCGCGCGGGCGCGGCGTTCGCAGCGTTCCACCGTGGGATCGTTCTGCACCTCGGTCGCGGTGGACGGGTTCAGCATCACGAAAAGCGCGCGGCGCCCGCCCGGCTGCCATTCCCGCGTCAGGGCATAGCGGTAGGCCTCGCAATCGGAATAGACGGCGATTGAGGCCGCATCCCCCTTCTGATGGCGTCGCGTGATCATCCCGCCTTCCCCCCGTTCCGCGGCAGCCCGGTTGAGCGGGGCCTCGATGGCCCCCGAAACCGGCCCCGTTGTCAATTGAACACCCGGCTGGGGTGCAACTCTCCCGATTTGTACACCCCTACGGCAACGGCGCGCCCCTGATAGCTGGCCCAGGCCTCATCGCCATATTGCAGGTTGGATGCCAGAACCATTCCGGGATTTCCGTTCTTCAACCGCACCGCACCTTCGGGCGTGCAGCGCAGTTCCGGCAGATCGGCCAGCCCCAGTTCCAACGGTTTCAACCACTGATCCAGCGCGTCGGTCTTGGCCAGTTCGTCGATCTGCGCAATCGAAATCCCCTCGGCGGCGGTAAACGGCCCCGACCATTCGCGGCGCAGCCATTCCACATGCCCCAGACAACCCAACGCCCGGCCCAGATCGCGGGCGATAGAGCGGACATAGCCGCCCTTGCCACAGACCATTTCCAGATCGACATGATCGACGTCGGGGCGGGCGATGATTTCCAACCGCTCTACCCACAGCGGGCGAGCGGCCAGATCCATCGCCTCGCCGTCCCGCGCCAGATCATAGGCGCGTTCGCCATCGACCTTTACGGCAGAAAACTGCGGCGGCACCTGTTCGATATCGCCGCGAAAGGCGGCCAAGGCGGCCTCAATCTGGGAGTCACTCGGGCGCAGGTCCGACGTTTCAATCACTGTGCCTTCGGCATCATCGGTGGTGGTCGCCGCGCCGAGCGTCACCCGAAAGCGGTAGCATTTCAGCGCGTCGGTGATGTAGGGCACAGTCTTTGTCGCCTCGCCCAAGGCAACCGCCAGAACCCCGGTTGCCGCCGGGTCCAGCGTGCCGGCATGGCCCGCCTTTTGCGCGTCCATCGCCCATTTCACCTTGTTGACAACGGCGGTCGAGGTGATGCCAGCGGGCTTGTCCACCACCAGCCAGCCCGAAACCACCCTGCCCTTTTTGCCGCGCGCCATGACGATCTCCTCATTGCAGCCCGCCAGCTAGACCGGCCTGCGGGCGGCGTCAACCGCGCGGCACCACGACGCCCACCATCGGGCCAATCGAAAACCCGGCGCCAGAGCGGCCCAGATCGGGCGCGTACATGCGCGAGATCGAGCCGTCGAAATACAACGCATCCGGCAGGCCCAGCCCATCGCGGAAGAACCGCGCGAAGTCGTAGAAGTTCACCGGGCGGTTTGAAATGACAAAGACGGCGCGTTTGCCATCCGCCGAAACCCCAACCCCGTTGCGGATGTTCCGCGAATCGGAATCGACCAGAAAGCGCGGATGCAGATCGCCCTTGATCACCAGCATCGGCCCGGACTGGCTGGCATAGCGGCAGGTCGGGTGCTGGTCCTCAAACCGGCGGCTTTCATAGATCGCAAAGCCGTCGCCTGCGCAAAACACCCCGTTTGGCAACATGCCGAAATTGCCAGGCCCCTTGGCGGTGATCAGCGGCGACTTTTCGACCCCGTCTTCGATATACAGGCCCACCGGCGACAGATCGGGCTGAAACATCCCGGCATTCATCGCGAATTGCAGCTTTTGCCCCTGCGCCGCCAGCGCCGCATTCACCGCCGAAAACCCGCCATAGGCACCATCCGGCCCGGAATGAAACAGCCGCAGGTCATCGCCCTGGCCTGCCTCGCACACCGAATAGGGTATCTCTTCGAAGGTCACGCTTTTGCAGGCCGCCGCCTCTGCCAGACCCGGCAGCAGCGTCAGCAGGGCCACAAGCCAGCGCATGATTTACTCTTCAACCGCGTCGTCGGGTTTGGCGGCGATGTCGCGCTGAACCTTGGGGTCGGAAAACATCCGCCGCGCCTCTTCCAGACGATCATAGGTATCATCGGGACGAAAACGCAGTTCCGGCGAATGTTTCAGCGTCATCTCGGCCGAAACCCGGCGGCGCAATTCGTATTTGTTGCGCGCAAGGGCCGCGATTGCGGCCTCTACCGTGGCGCCGCCCATCAGCGGCATGACGTAAACCGTGGCAACCTTCAGATCGACGGAAACCGAAACCTCGCCCACCGTGATCGACATCGCGTTGAGTTCGACATCATGGATTTCCCCGCGAGACAAAATCTCTGACAGGGTGCGGCGGATCAGTTCGCCGACGCGAAGCTGACGTTGCGAAGGGCCTTTGGCCGGGAAGGAGCGTGGGTTTGCCATGGCCCTGCTTTAGGCGGATTCGCCGCCCACCGCAACGGCGGGCTTTCACGCCCGGCCATTCGGCGCCAGAGCGGTTCAGGTTTGGATGCACAGCAGAGGATCGGAAAGCGCGTTCGAGCATCGCGAGAGGCAGCGATTTCCGATACCATCAAAACCTGAACCGCTTTAAAGCCAACCAAAACGGGAGATATGCCATGACCACATTGCCGGGAATCGTTGTCACCGGGGCCTCGGGCCGCATGGGGCAGATGCTGGTGCGCCTGATTTCCGCCTCTGACAAGGCGCGGATGGTGGGCTGTGTGGAACGGGCGGGCCATGCGTGGGTCGGGCAAGATATCGGCACCTGCATGGGGGGTGCGGCACTGGGTGTGCGCGTCACCGATGACCCGCTGGAGGCCTTTGCGCAGGCGCAGGCGGTGGTGGATTTCACCTCACCCGCCGCAACGGTGGAATTTGCCGCGCTCGCCGCACAAGCGCGCGCCGTGCATGTGGTGGGCACGACCGGGCTGGAGCCCGCGCATCACGCCAAGCTGGATCTGGCCGCCCCGCATGCGGTGATCATTCAGGCCGGCAACATGAGCCTTGGGGTGAACCTGCTGACGCGGCTGACGCAAAAGGTCGCGGCGGCGCTGGATGCCGATTGGGATATCGAGATTGTCGAGGCGCATCACCGCATGAAGGTCGATGCCCCTTCGGGCACCGCGCTGATGCTGGGCGAGGCGGCGGCAGCGGGGCGCGGTGTGGCACTGGGTGATGCGATGGTTTCGGGCCGCGACGGCATCACCGGCGCGCGCGAAAAGGGCAGCATCGGCTTTTCCGCCATTCGCGGCGGAGATATTGTGGGCGAGCATGACGTGATTTTTGCCGCCGATGGCGAGCGGATCATCCT
>CAMFLG010000231.1 GCA_945957495.1 uncultured Pseudorhodobacter sp.
ATGGGCCTGCACGGTCAGCGCCTGATCATCGTAAAGCAGGGCTGCGTTGGTGCAGAATTCATTGCTGGCAATCACTTTGGCATTCTTCGGCACTTCAGTGACCTGATCGCGGTGCCAGGCGTTCAGCGTGATGGGCTGACCGTTGAAATCGTAATCGGTCGCGCCGACAGCCCAGCCCTTGGCAAAGCGTTCCACCTTGCCACCCATCGCCTGCGCAATGATCTGGTGGCCAAAACAGATGCCCACCATCGGTACATGCGCGGCAAAGCTGTCGCGGATGAACTGTTCCAACGGGGGAATCCAAGGATGGTCTTCATAGGCGCCGTGGCGCGAACCGGTGATCAGCCAGCCATCGCACTCCGTCACGCTGGCCGGAAATTCGCCCTCTACCACCTTGTAGGTGCGGAAGGTAAAGCCGTTTCCGTCCAGAAGCCGCGCGAACATGTCAGGATAGTCGCCCATTTCGGCCGCAAGGGCCTCTGGCGCAAGTCCTGTCTGAAGTATGCCGATCAGCATGTGTCGTCCGCTTTTGCTTCGGGTTGACCCTAGCGCATTGCCCCCCCATGTGGTCAAGAGGGGGCTTTGCATAATTTGATCAAATATTGCCGCGGCTGTCGGATTTCGACCGACAGGCGGCAAGATTTGCCGCGTTTTGCCTCACACTGTATCGAGGTACAGCTCAACCCGCTCGGTCTGTGTCAACTCGGCGATGTAATGCAGTTCCTGCCGCTTGGTTGACACCAGATTTTTGATCAGTTCCGGGTGGATAAAGCGCGGCACGATGGAACTTGCCTCCATCGCCTCAATCGCATGTTCCCAGCTGTCCGGAATCTGCGGCAGATCTTCGACCGCGTAGGCGTTGCCGACAACGGGCGACGGCGGCTCCATCTGATTCTCGATACCATCCAGCGCCGCACCCAGGATTGCCGCCAGCATCAGATAGGGGTTCACGTCGCCACCAGCCACGCGATGTTCGATCCGGCGCGCGGCAGGGTTGCCAGCCGGAATGCGGATCGCCGCCGTGCGGTTTTCATAGCCCCAGGAAATCGCCGTCGGCGCGTGTTTGCCCGGAACCAGCCGGTCATAGCTGTTCTGGTGCGGCGCAAAGATCAGGGCGGAATCGTGCATCGCGTTCAGGCACCCAGCCACGGCCTGACGCAACAGCGCGGTGCCTTTCGGACCGCCCGAGTCGAACACGTTGTCACCCTTTTCGTCGATCAGGCTGAAATGCGTGTGCAGACCCGATCCCGAATACTCCGGATAAGGTTTTGCCATGAACGAGGCGGCAAAGCCGTGGCGACGGGCAAGGCCCTTCACCAGCATCTTGAAAAGCCAGGCATCATCCGCCGCGCGCAGCGCGTCGTCACAATGCATCAGGTTCACTTCAAACTGGCCCAACCCGGTTTCCGACGTGGTGGTGTCGGCGGGAATGTCCATCGCTTCGCAAGCATCATAAAGGTCGGTGAAGAAGGTGTCGAAGGCGTCCAGCGCGCGGATCGACAAAGTCTCTGCCGCTTTGCGCACCTTGCCGGACCGCGGCGAGGCGGGGGCCTGCAGCGTCTTGCCCGAATCGTCGATCAGGAAGAATTCCAATTCCATCGCGCAAACCGGGGTCAGGCCGCGCGCCTTGAACCGCTCTACCACCGCGCGCAGGGCGTGGCGCGGGTCGCCCTCATAGGGCGTGCCGTTTTCGCGGAACATCCAGATCGGCAGCAGCGCCGTCGGCGCCTCCAGCCAGGGCATCGGCATGAAGCCACGTTCGGTGGGTTTCAGGATGCCGTCCTGATCGCCCTGTTCAAACACCAACGGGCTGTCGTCGATGTCCTCGCCCCAGATATCAAGGCTCAGGACCGAAAACGGAAACCGCGTTCCATTCTTGACCACGTTATCTGCAAAACGCGCCGGAACCCGCTTGCCGCGCGCCTGCCCATTCAAATCTGCCGCCGCCACACGAATCGTGCGCACGTCGGGATGCTTTCTCAGCCAGTCTTTCATCATTGCACATCAGGAAGGCATGGCACCGCCCACACATGCCCTGGGGCCAGCGGGTAGGTTCGGATCATGCCCTTGATCCTATCCTTTTTTGTCCGACCCCGGCAGCCGCCCTTATGGCAGCCGCGCAATTTGATCAAATTTAGGATACTACCGGATCAGCTGAGGACGCAAGCGAATTCTGGCTTTCTGGTTTTGCGGCAGATAGCGGTTCAGGTATCTGTTTACCCGTCCGAAGATCCAGATCAGGCCCAGAGTCAGCAAAACGAAGTAAAAGGCGATGATCGGATAGGGGATAAACGGGTTAAAGGTCTTGTCGGCAAAGTAGTTGGCGTAATACAGCGCATCGCCCCTTTGGCCAAAGGCGGGAAAGCCGGAAAAGAACACTAATGTCGTTGATTGGAAGAGGAAAATCGCCTCGTTGGTATAGCTGGGCCAAGCCAGGCGCAGCATGGTCGGCCATTCGATGCGGACGAATTTCCTCCACCCGGAAAAGCCGTAGGCATCCGCCGCTTCCAGATCGCCCTTCGGGATCGACCGCAGCGCGCCAAAGAAGATTTCGGCGGAATAGGCAGCGGTGTTGAGGAACAGCACAATCAGTGCCCCGGCCCAGGCCTTGGTCAGCCATGACGTTTCGACCGTGAATCCGAACACGTTGATTCCCGAACGCGGCAGCAGCACCAGCATTTCGTAGGCAAGGAAGAACTGGATGAAGAGGGGCGAGCCGCGGAACACGAACACGAACCAATCGGCGGGTTTACGAACCCATGGGTTGCGCGCCGATCGTGCCAAGGCCAGCGCATTGGCCAGAAAGAACCCGAAGGCCAGCGCCAGCGCCCCGAAATAGACGTTCCAGATCAGCCCCGATCCGATCAGAGTGAATTGCTGACACAAGGTGAAGTCAGACTTCGGCAGCAGGTTCGCGCCAATGCCGATGGATCGCAGGCCGTAATCGCCGATGGTTTCCCAGCAGGTGCTCATATCGCGGCCTTCCTCATGGCTTCGCCAGCGGCGGTCGCCTGACCTTTGGACAGCCGCGCCGCAAGTCGGCCCAGCAGGGTTTCGGAAATCTTCGTCATCACCAGATAGAACACCAGCAAGCCCAGGAAGTAATACAGCCGCCAGTCGCCATGCGGGAATTCATAGGCCTGCGTCTTGGTGCCGCCCAGTTCGCGGGCATAATAGACGATGTCTTTGACCCCCAGCAGGAACAACAGCGGCGTCGCCTTGATCAGGATCATCCACAGGTTCGTCAGGCCGGGCAGGGCGTAGGTCCACATCTGCGGCACCAGAATGCGGCGGAACACCTGCCGGTGCGACATGCCATAGGCCTCGCCAGTTTCCAGCTGCGCACGCGGCACGGCCTGCATCGCGCCATAAATCACGTTTGCCACAAATGCGCCAAAGACGATGGCAAAGGTGACGACGGCCAGAAAGAAGCCGTAAGCCTGATAAACGAAAGGGGACGCGGTCGCCAAAGGCACCTTCGCCTCGGCGCAGACGTGAAATTCCATGCCGCGGAACACCGGTTCTGACAGATCGGGGCAGACCATCAAATGCCGCACATATTCAATGCCTTGGTCCAGTGCGATCACAAAGAACATGAAATAGACGATGTCCGGCACACCGCGCACCATCGCGCTGTAGCCTTTACCGATCCACCGGATCGGGGCCACATGCGACCGGGCCGCCATGGCACCCAGAAAACCCATCCCCATTGCAATCGGGGCCGTAACGGCCAGAAGCGCCAGCACGGTGACGAAGGACCAATAGAAATCCAGATGCTTGCCCGAGGTCAGGTAGCACGTCAGCCATGTCAGGCCTTCGATCGACTTCGGATCGGCGCAGGCTTCGAACATGAAACACCTATGTCAAGGTTGGCCCGCGCGCGGCGGGATGGCCCTTCTCGCCAAGGGGCGGGAAGGGCCGGACGTTCAGCAGGCTTGCCTTACCAGGTGTTGGCTTCCGGCCCGAAGAATTCGGCGATCATCGCGTTCAGCGAGCCATCTTCCTTCATCGAGGTGATGGCCGCATCCATCTTGCCGCGCAGTTCGGTGTCGCTTTTGCGGAAGGCCATGCCGACGCCGCCGCCGATGATTTCTTCCTTGTCCAGCAGAACCAATTCGCCGTTCGATTCGTCTGCGATCGGCTTCAGGTAGTCCTTGTCAGCCAGAACAGCCACAGCCTCGCCGTTCTTCACTGCGGCGACGGTTTCTTCCGGGGTGGCATATTCAACGACGGTCATGCCATTTTCGGCAACGAAGGCGGCCTGAATGGTCGAGGTTTGTGCCGCAACGGCGCCGCTTTTCAGATCAGCATCCTTGGACAGCGCAAGATAGGCAGAAGATGCCGGCGGAATGTAGGGCTGGCTGAAATCAACCACTTCGCCACGCTCTGGCGTGATCGACATGCCTGCGATGATCACATCATAGTTGCCTGATTGCAGGTTGGGGATGATGCTGTCCCATTCGTTGGTGGTCCAGGTGCATTCCAGCGCGGCGCGCTTGCAAAGCTCATCGCCGAACTTGCGTTCAAAGCCGTCAACCTCGCCCTTGTCGTTGATGAAGTTGTAGGGAGGGTAGGCGCCCTCGGTGCCCAGACGCACGACATCGGCGGCGGCAAAGCCTGCGCCGAAGGTCAGCAAAGCAGTGGCGAGCAGTAGTTTTTTCATTGTAGTCCCCTGTTGAAAGTGTGGTGAGTGAAGATTGTATCAACCGCCTGCGGAAAGAAACCCACGCAGTCGGTCGCTTTGAGGGTTGCCGAACAGGTCGGCCGGTGCGCCTTCCTCTTCGATCTTGCCCTTGTGCAAGAAGATGACGTGATCCGAGACGTCGGCTGCAAGCTTCATGTCATGCGTGACCAGAATCATCGTGCGGCCCTCATCGGCAAGGGCCTTGATCACCTTGATGACCTCTTGTTCCAGTTCCGGGTCCAGCGCCGAGGTGGGTTCATCAAACAACAGCGCGCGCGGTTCCATGCAGAGGGCACGCGCAATCGCCGCACGCTGTTGCTGGCCGCCCGACAGCATCGCAGGCCAGGCATCGGCCTTTTCGCCGATGCCAACCTTGGCCAGATACATCCGCGCCTTTTCCTCGACCTCTTTCGGATCGCGTTTCAGCACAGTCACCGGCGCTTCCATGACATTCTGCAGAATCGTCATGTGCGACCAAAGGTTGAACTGCTGAAACACCATCGACAGATTGGTGCGCATCCGCGTGACCTGATCGCGGTCTGCCGGGTGACGCCCCAGCCCCTGACCTTTCCAGCGCACGGACTCGCCTTCGAATTTGATCTCGCCCGACTGGCTGTCTTCCAGCAGGTTGCAGCAGCGCAACAGCGTGGATTTGCCAGAACCAGAAGAGCCGATCAGCGACACGACATGGCCGCGCGGCGCAATCAGATCGACGCCCTTCAGCACCTCAAGCGAGCCATAGCTTTTGTGCAGTTCGTGGATCGCGATGACGGGGGTGTCGGGCGTTTCTGTCACGGATTGGCCTTGGTTATGGGGCAGGTAGGTTAATTGGGCGCAGAACTGGCCACTTTGCAACGGGTTTTATGCCAGAAATGCGATGTTTGACCGTCAATCTGCACAGCCCGATTGCGCAATCTGCTCAGGCGTGGCGGGCGTGGGCACGGCAAGGTAAAGCTCTGCCGGTATCTGCACCACGCCTTTCAGATGCAACGTCTCGCGGTCGTCGGCGGAAAGGGCTGCGATGGCTTGACGGGTGACATTGAAAAAGACAGCCGCATCGGCGCCTTGGGCCGCGATAAAGGGCAG
>CAMFLG010000232.1 GCA_945957495.1 uncultured Pseudorhodobacter sp.
GCTCGCTGTCATAGACGTTCATCTGACAGCCGTAGGTCTTGATGAAAAGCTTCTTCGGATCGGCCATGGCACACCTCGCAAGGCACGCCCTTTATGCCAAATGGGCGGCCCGTGCAACAATGCGCAGTGCGGCGGGGCTTGCATTGGCGGGGCGCATCGTCGAATCTGGGAAAAACATCGCCGGGGAACCATCAGTCCGCCATGAAATACGCATCCTTGGGAGAGTTTCTGAACGGGGCCAAGGCCAGCTATGCCAAAGGACCGATTGCGTTGATCTTTGCCGAGGATGCGGTCGAGGTGGATTCGACGCTGCGCCACCACATCAAGACCGGGTTCAACCCGGTTGTGCTGCTGACCGATGATGCCATTCCGGTTGCGGCGGATCTGGCCGACAAGATTTTCCGCGTCCGCCATGACGTGCGCGCCGAAGGGGCGGTGCCTGCGGCGGTGAATGCGGTGATCGCGGCAGCGCCGGGGGTTTGGATCTATTACTGCTTCAATGCCGAGTATCTGTTCCACCCCTTTTGTGAAACCCGCAACATCCGCGAGGTGATTACCTTTCACACCGAAGAACGCCGCGAGGCGATGCTGTCTTATGTGATTGATCTGTATGCGGGCGATCTGAACAGCCATCCGAATGCGGTGTCGCTGGACGGCGCGCTGATGGACCGTTCGGGCTATTACGCGCTGGGGCGGGTTGATCCCGCCAACCACAATCATCCCAAGGAACGCCAGCTGGATTTCTTTGGCGGCCTGCGCTGGCGCTATGAAGAGCATATTCCGGTGCCGCGCCGCAAGATCGACCGCATCGCGCTGTTTCGCGCCAAGCCGGGGTTGCAGTTGCGCCCCGATCACACACTGAACGACGAAGAGATGAACACCTATTCCTGCCCGTGGCACCACAATATCACCACGGCGATCGTGTCATTCCGCACCGCCAAGGCGCTGCGCACCAACGCCGGGTCGATGTATGACATTCATGATTTCCGCTGGCGCAATTCGGTGGCGTTCGAGTGGCACAGCCAGCAGTTGATGGATCTGGGGCTGATGGAGCCGGGGCAGTGGTTCTGAGCGTCGGGTCCGAGGCGCGGTGATCCGGATGCGCGGCTGCGCCGCACGGATTTACCTCGACTGCGCCAACGGCTCCGTCTCGGGCGCGCCTTCGGCGAGAGTATTTGCGCTAATGTGAATGGGGCGGGTCAGGTCCGTTTCAGGCGGATCACCACATCGACGCGAGAGACGGTGGTGCCGACGGGGGCCTCTGGCAGGGCGGTGATGACCAGATCGGCGGCGGGGGCATCGGTTAGCCTGTGGTCGTCTTCCCAGTAAAAATGCGGATGATCGTCCATCCGGGTGTCGAAATAACCGCGTGAGCCATCGACGACGATTTCATTCAGCAGACCCGCCTCGCAAAAGGCGCGCAGGGTGTTGTAGACGGTGGCCAGGCTGACGCTTTCGCCCGCAGCGGCGGCGGCGTCATAAAGCCCTTCGGCGGTGACATGCCGGTCCATCCCGTCGCCGATCAGCAATTCGGCCAGGGCCAAACGCTGTCGCGTCGGGCGCAGGCCGCCACGGGCCAGCCAGGTCATGCTGCGCTCTGCAGGTGCGGTTTGCATCGTCGATCCCTTCATAGTCTGTCTATATAAAGGGGACGGGGGCAGATTATCAAACGAAAAGCCGCGCGGAGCCGCGCGATTGGGCACGCATCCGCCCCAACCCTTGCGCCGCCTTCCGCCCAAGTGTTACACGGGGGAAATAAAGGCATCGCCGCAAGGGGGATCGGGCAGGCATGGGTGGTTTTCCAACTTCGTTCGGTAAGGACGATCTTCTGAAATGTGCGCGCGGCGAATTGTTCGGGCCCGGCAACGCCCAGCTTCCGGAACCACCGATGCTGATGATGGACCGCATCACCGAGATTTCGGAAGACGGCGGCGAGCATGGCAAAGGTCATGTGGTGGCCGAGTTCGATATTCACCCCGATCTGTGGTTTTTTGCCTGCCATTTCCCGGGCAACCCGATCATGCCGGGCTGCCTTGGGCTGGATGGGTTGTGGCAGTTGACCGGGTTCAATCTGGGTTGGCGCGGCTGGCAGGGGCGCGGCTATGCGCTTGGCGTCGGCGAAGTCAAGCTGACCGGCATGGTGCGCCCTGACAGAAAGCTGATCCGATACTATGTAGACTTCACCAAGGCCATTCAGACCCGCCGCCTGACCATGGGTGTGGCGGATGGCCGGGTAGAAGCGGATGGCGAGGTGATTTACCTTGTCAAGGATATGAAAGTCGCGCTCTCGGCCAACTGAGCCAGCCGCGAGATAGGAGATAGCCCATGCGTCGCGTCGTCATCACCGGGATCGGCATCATTTCCTCGATCGGCAACAATGCCGCCGAGGTTGAAGCGTCTTTGCGGGCCGGAAAATCCGGCATCGTTTTCGCGCCCGATTATGCCGAACATGGTTTTCGCAGCCAGGTTCACGGCATGCCGCAGATCGTTCTGGTGGATCACATCGACAAGCGTGACCTGCGCTTCATGGGGCCGGGGGCGGCCTATAACTTCCTGGCCATGCAGCAGGCGATAGCCGACTCCGGGCTGGAAGAAAGCGATGTGTCGAACGAGCGGTCCGGCCTTGTGATGGGGTCTGGCGGGCCGTCAACGTCGAACTTCTTCGTGGCGTTCGATGCGGTGATCAACAAGGGCGCCCCGAAAAAGATGGGGCCGTTCATGGTGACGCGCTGCATGTCTTCGACGAACTCTGCCTGCCTTGCAACGCCGTTCAAGATCAAGGGCGTGAACTATTCGATCACCTCGGCCTGTTCCACATCGGCGCATTGCATCGGCAATGGCGTGGAACTGATCCAGATGGGCAAGCAGGACATCGTTTTCGCCGGGGGGGGGGAGGAGCTGGACTGGACGCTGTCTTGCCTGTTTGACGCCATGGGTGCGATGTCTTCGAAATACAACGACAATCCGGCCACCGCCTCGCGCCCCTATGACGCGACGCGCGACGGCTTTGTGATTGCGGGCGGCGGCGGCGTGGTGGTTCTGGAGGAACTGTCGCATGCGCTGGCGCGCGGGGCCAAGATTTACGGCGAAGTCACCGGCTATGGCGCGACCTCGGACGGCTACGACATGGTTGCCCCCTCGGGTGAGGGTGGCGAGCGTTCGATGCGGCTGGCGGTTGCCACGCTGCCGGAAGGGCGCAAGGTGGACTATATCAACTCGCACGGCACCTCGACCGTGGTGGGCGATGTGACCGAGATGGAGGCGGTGCGCCGGGTGTTCGGGCGTGGGACGACCCCGCCGGTTTCCTCGACCAAATCGCTGACCGGACATTCGCTGGGCGCGACGGGCGTGCATGAGGCGATCTACAGCCTGTTGATGATGAACGGCGATTTCATCGCCGCCTCGGCCAATGTGACCACGCTGGATCCGGCGCTGGATGCGGGCGAGATCGTCACTAGCTTGCGCGAAAATGTGAAGCTGGATTCGGTTCTGTCGAATTCATTCGGCTTTGGTGGCACCAATGCGACCTTGCTGATGAGCAAATACCAGGGCTGAGTGAGCAGCAAGGGAGAGCCGGAATGGCCGATCTGATGAAGGGAAAACGTGGGCTGGTGATGGGGGTTGCCAATGAGCGATCCATCGCCTGGGGCATCGCCTCTGCCTTGGCGGCGGAGGGCGCCGAACTGGCGTTTTCCTATCAGGGTGAAGCCTTTGGCAAGCGTCTGGCGCCCTTGGCGGCCAGCGTCGGCAGCGATTTCATGGTGGATGTCGATGTCACCGACGATGCGTCGCTGGAGGCGTGCTTTGCCGCGCTGAAGGACCGCTGGGGCACGATTGATTTCCTGATCCACGCCATCGCCTATTCCGACAAGAACGAGCTGACGGGGCGGTTCATCAACACCAGCCGTGGGAATTTCTCCAACTCGCTGGCGATTTCGTGTTTCTCGTTCATCGACGTCAGCCGCCGCGCGGCAGAGCTGATGCCAGAGGGCGGCAGCCTGATCACGCTGACCTATGGCGGATCGAACCGGGTGACGCCGAATTACAACGTGATGGGGGTGGCCAAGGCCGCGCTGGAATCGGCGACGCGGTATCTGGCGAATGACCTTGGGCCGCAGCAGATCCGGGTGAACGCGATTTCGCCGGGGCCGATGAAAACGCTGGCCGGGGCGGCGATTGGTGGGGCGCGGGCGACCTTCCGCCACACCGAAGCCAACGCGCCGATGCGGTCAAACGCCACGCTGGAGGCGATCGGCGGCACGGCCGTCTGGCTGTGTTCAGACTATGGCAACTGCACCACCGGCGAAGTGGTGCATGTCGATTGTGGCTATCATGTGTTGGGGATGCCGCAGCAGGAGAATTTGTGAGTGGCACAGATGGAGGCAGCCCCGCCGCGTTATGTTTGGCGCAGGGGGGTTGCCTATCTTGCCGACCTTGTCCTGGCTTGGCTTATACTGGCGGCATTTCTTGGCGTTATTGGCCACAACAGTTTTGCGAAACTTTTCGATGACAATGCGCGGGATGAGGCGTCGTTTAAAATCGGCCTGACAGGGGCGTTGTCCGTTGGCGGATTTGACCTTCCTTTTGCGGTTACGACAACCAGCTGTGGCGCCGGGTCGCTGGAGGTTGCGTCGGCTTTTGCTACAGGCTTGGGATATGACAGGGCAGTTTCGGCAAAGGCCTGCATTTTGCGGGAGTTTGGTGTCCCGTCTATGGGTACTTTGGACCTGGTTGTTGAACGTGTCGGCGACGACGGCAAGACCTTTCAGGACAGCAGCGCGCTTGAGCTGACCTTTGAGTCCTATTGGCTGAAGCTTTCCCATCTTGTCGGCATTGTCATTCTGATTCTGGTCTGCGCGGCTTTCGGATGGTTCGGCGGCACGTCGCCGGGCAAATTGCTGGTTGGAGTTACCTTCAGACCGGGCGCGCCAAGCAGACCCCTTCGCCGGGAGCTTATAAAGAACGCGCCGAATCTCGTGGTGATCCTGCCGCTTGTGCCGTTTAATCTGGAGTGGGTTTCGCTGCCCGCCTTGGAACTGTTCGGCGTGAATATCGTGGGGATTGTTATCCTTGTCCTGCACATCGCGGCTTTGGCGGGGCTGTGGTTGTGGCCGCTTGTCAGCCAACGCAGGAATTTTGTCTGGTCCCCGCCGGGTGAAATCATCGACAACCCGACCTATCCTTCTGCCTGAAGCAAGTGGCGTTTGCGGGTGCGTGCGCAAACGCCGCTTGCCCTAAAGATTTACTGGCTGTATTTGGTTGATATCAATATAACTGCATACAGGATGTCGCCATGCCCCGGATGATCTTTATCACCTTGCCCATTACCGACATGCCGCGCGCCCGGGCGTTTTATGAGGCGCTGGGGTTTTCGATCAATCCCGACTTTTCCAGCGAGACATCGGCCTGCGTTGTTGTCAGCGAGACGATCTACTTCATGCTGTCCACGCATGACCAGTTCCGGCAGATTTCGGTCAAACCGCTGGTCTTGCCGAAGGACGGCGCCAGCGCAACCTTTGCCCTGTCATGCGACAGCCGTGCCGAGGTTGATGCAATGACCGAAGCGGCCATTGCGGCAGGCGGGCAGTCGCTGCATGAGGCTGAGGATCTGGGCTTTATGTATTCGCGGGCGTTTGAAGACCCGGACGGAAACGGGTTTGGCCCGTTCTGGATGGACCCTGCGGCGGCGAACGGGTAGGGCGCGTTTGCGGCCAGCGGTTTTCGAATAGAGCGGCTGCGC
>CAMFLG010000233.1 GCA_945957495.1 uncultured Pseudorhodobacter sp.
GGCGATACGGTCAGCCTGCGTGGGCTGGCGATGACGCTGAGCGATGGCGGCGTGGTGATCAACCTGAGCTTTGGCATCGGGCTGATCGAGGCTGTGCGCCAGCATGGCCTGACCGATGCGGATTTCGCGCCGACGGATCTGGCGGTGGAAATGCTGTATCTGGTCGAGGTGAAGGCGGCGGTGATGGCCGAATTGCGGCGGCTGAACCTGCGGCTGCAGGGCGCCAAGGTGGCGGCAGAGGAACAGGCGCTGACCGATACGCTGACCGGATTGCGCAACCGCCGGGCGCTGGAAATGGCGCTGCCGGCGTTGATCGGGCAGGGCGCGGATTTCGGTCTGATGCATATGGATCTGGATTTCTTCAAGCAGGTCAATGACTCGCTGGGCCATGCGGCGGGGGACGAGGTGCTGCGCGTGGTGGCTCGCGCGTTGACCGAAGAAACGCGCGCGCAGGATACGGTGGCGCGGGTGGGCGGGGATGAATTTGTGGCGGTGCTGCCGGGGTTGTCGGCGGTGGAGGACCTGATGCCAGTCGCACGCCGCATCATTGACCGTGTTTCGGCGCCGATCGCATTTGAAGGGCAGATGTGCCGGGTTTCAGCCTCGATCGGGATGACGATTTCAACGCGTTATCGCCATCCCGACGCCGATCAAATGCTGGCCGACGCCGATGCCGCGCTTTACGCGGCAAAGCGCGGCGGGCGTGGACGGGCGCAGTTCTTTGATCCGCAAACATTGGGGGTGACGGCCACATTCGGCTGAGGTGGTTTGCCGTGGGTCGGCTGAGCCCGGCCTGGGGCTGCTGGCGTTTCGATGGGTCTTGGCAGCCATTGTGGCTGTCAGAGCTTTCGGGCCGAAACCAATTTAACCTATTGATCCTAATGACATTCATCCGCTTCAGTTCCCGCTGCCGGGCGGCCGAGGTGAGCAAGGTCGCTGGTATTTTGGCTTTCGGATCGAGCGTGGGCGGTGATTGCGCCGCATTGACCCAGAAACCAGCCGGGCCGCGGCGTGTCGGTGCCCGCCGTGTCTTTCTCTGAGACGGTCTTGAGGGCGATCCAGGCGACGGATCGCGGTTCGACAGAGGCGTATTTCACGGGGATGCGCTTCTTCCAATAAAGCGCGCTGCCCTTTCTGATCTTCCTGCCAGCCTCTGCCTTCTTTGCCATCGTCCATATCCCTGAAAAGAGATGCAAAGGCGCGTTATGATGTTCAATACGGCGAACGATGCGCGGGGAAATTTTCGGGATGCGACATGGTTTAGGATTGGCCAAGTGTGGCGAGGGATTGGGAGCGTTGCGACTGTAGCCTTGGAGCGGGTCTTAAAGCCTGTCTGATTAACACGGAATCGAAAATCGCTGCCTCTCGCTTCGCTCGACCGCGAATTTCGATCCGCGTGTTTATATGAAAACCAGACAGGCTCTAAGGGCGAGGTGCGTGACGCAAAGGGCGGAGACCGGTCATTCGTTGTGAAACGACGAACGGCTGAATTGGGCCGGACGTGACGGGCGTGCGAAAGGGAAGCGGCAGCTCGTCTTGGCACTTTGGTCCAGCCCGACCAGTCTAATTCACCGTGCAGCCTGCGGTCGAGCCTCCGAAGTCACCGGCTGTCTGCTCAACTTTCGACCAATATCTTGCCTTCGTCCGGGGCCGACTTGAAGGCGCATGTTGCCTTGAAAATCCGGGTCGAGCTTGATCGCCCAAGGATATGGCATGCAACTTGGTCAGATCATTACCTTCGACGCGGCGGGCCCACCGAATTGCGCACCACCACGTCGGGTCGCAACAGGATTTCAGTCTGCGCGGGCTTGTCCTTGGACAAGAGCTGCAAGAGCAGCGACATGGCGTGTTTGCCAATAAGCCCGCGGGGCTGCCGGATCGTAGTCAGGCTGGGTTGCATGAACGAGGCTTGCGGCACATCGTCAAAGCCAGTGACCGAGAAATCGCGTGGAATGTCGTAACCCCTTGCGGTCAGGCCCAGCATGACGCCAATCGCCGTCTGGTCGTTGACGCACATGAAGGCCGTGGGCAGCGTGTCGCGCAGGAACAACTGGTCCACCGCCAGCCGCCCGCTTTCGATCGTGCCATCGCCGTCCAGCACGATGCGACTGGCATTGGGGATGCCTGCCGCATCGAGGCCAGCCTCGCAGCCCATCCGGCGGCGCACATAGGCCAGCCGGTTGCGGGCGTCGCCGATGAAGGCGATCTTGCGGTGACCTTCCGAGATCAAAAGGTCGACCGCCTTGCGCGCGCCCTCCAGATCATCGACGCCGACATAAGGAATGCCGCCGTTGAACACCGGCTCAAAGACACCGACCGTTGGCGGAAGCCGGGCGGTCATGGTTTGATGGCCAAAGGGCAGGATGCCAGTGAAAAGGATCATCCCTGCGGCCTGATTCGAGCTGAAGAATTTCAGATACTCTACGCCCCGCTGTGCGTCGTTCTGCGTGTGCCCGATCAGCACGCCATAGCCATGGGCCCTGGCCTCGTTCTCCAGGCCCACAAGGATGCTGGAAAAATTCGGGTCGCCAATATCGGGGGCCACGACGAGGATCATGTTGGACTTGCCCAGCCGCAGACTGCGCGCGTTGGCATTGGGCGTATAGCCGGTCAGGGCGATGGCCTGATTGACCTTCAGCCTTGTCGAGACGGCGACCTTCTCGGGCAGGTGAATGGCGCGGGAAACCGTGGCGATGGAGACTTCGGCGATGCGGGCAACGTCTTCGATGGTGGCTGGGGCAGAGTTTGACACGGGGCGCGGGCCTTTGGTTGCTGCTGCAGCATTAGCGCGGGAACCGTCGTCGTGCAAAGGGGATGCGCTTGAACGCTGATGTAAACCTTTACATGAGAAATGCAAAGGTTTACATCGGTGGGGCGGAGAGGAGCCGCGAGGGGGGAGTTATGGTGTCGGAGCCATCGGCCGACGGTGCGTCTGTGCCGTCAGATCAAACTGATGTTGTCCTGTCGGCCCAGAGGATCAGTAAATCCTTCAACGGGGTTCAGGTGCTGTTCGGCGTGGACTTTACTTTGCGGCGTGGCGAGATTCACGCTTTGATGGGTGAGAACGGCGCGGGAAAATCGACTTTGGTCAAGATCCTGTCGGGCTTTGAGCAACCCACCTCGGGCAGCATCGTTCTGGACGGAGTTGCGGTGAAACTGCCGCCCAACGGCGCGGCAGAGGCGCTTGGAATCGTGGTGATCCATCAGGAATTCAACCTTGCCGAACATCTGAGCGTAACGGAAAGCCTGTTTTTGGGCCGCGAGGTGACGCGGTTCGGGGTTCTGGACCGCAAGTTCATGCGGCAGGAGACCCGGCGGGTTCTCGACTTGCTCGGCTCCAAGATCAGCGAGACGGCGATGATTGGATCGCTGTCGGTGGCCGACAAGCAGATGGTGGAAATTGCCAAGGCCATCAGTCGGGATGCGCGGATCGTCTTTATGGACGAGCCCACCGCAGTCCTGTCGCGCGACGAGACTGATGCGCTTTTTTCGCAGGTCCGCATGCTGCGCGACCGAGGGACGAGCTTTGTCTTTGTCTCGCACAAGCTGGACGAGGTGATTGAACTCTCTGACCAGGTGACGGTCCTGCGCGATGGCCAATGGATCAAGACGGCGCCGACCTCGATGCTGGACGGCGAGTCCATCGCGCAACTGATGGTTGGGCGTGAGTTGTCCAGCCTTTACCCGAAAAAGACCGAGCCGAACGTCGATGAGACACGGGTCCTTTCGGTGGTGGGCCTTTCGACCGCGCATGTCAACGACGTCCATTTCGATTTGCGAAAGGGCGAGATCCTTGGCTTTTCCGGGATGATCGGCGCGGGGCGGACCGAGTTGATGGAGGCGATTGCGGGGCTTTATCCCCGCCAATCGGGTGAGGTGCGCATCGGCAACAAACTGATGCCTCCGGGCGATGTGCTGGCCACAACGGCGGCAGGTCTGGCCTATATGACCAAGGATCGCAAATCGAAAGGGCTCTTGCTGGGCGCAGACATGACCAGCAACCTGACCTTGCAGTCTTTGGATCAGCACGGCCGTTGGGGCTACCTCAGCCCGAAAAGCGAGGCCAAGGCGCTGGAAAGGGCACGGCGGCGTTTCGACATAAGGGTTCGCGATGCCCGGGTTTTGGCAGGGCGGATGTCGGGGGGCAACCAGCAAAAGCTGCTTTTGGCCAAAGTGATGGAGGTCGCGCCCAATGTCCTGATCATCGACGAGCCCACGCGGGGCATCGACGTCGGGACCAAGCAGCAGATCTATCACTTCATCGCGGCTTTGGCCCGCGAAGGCTGCTCGATCATCGTGGTCTCGTCGGAAATGCCCGAAATCATAGGGCTTTGCACAAGGGTCGTGGTGATGCGGGCGGGGCGGATCGTCGGCGTTCTGGAAGGCGACGAGATCAGCGAACAGGAAATCATGCGCTATTCGGCCGGGCTGAAGCAAATGGCGATGGCATAGGGCAATGGGGGCAAATGTGACGACGCAGGATGAACAGGCAGATGCAAGGTCACGCTGGCAGGACATAGACCTGCGCGCCGTGGCGCCCTTTGTGGCACTGGCCCTACTGCTGCTCTTGGGGGCCCTGGTGAACCCCAATTTCATCGGCTTGAACAATCTGGCCAATGTTGCCACGCGCAGCGCCTTTATTGCCTTGATCGCCATCGGGGCGACCTTTGTGATCTCGTCTGGCGACCTTGACCTATCGGTGGGGTCGATGGTGGCCTTTGTCGCCAGCGTGATGATCCTGTTCATGAATTCCGGCGTGATCGCCGATCCGGGGATGATGATCGCGGCGGCCATGGCCCTGGCTTTGGTAATGGGGGCGCTGTGCGGGCTGGCCAATGGTTTGATCACCACTTTTGGCAGGATCGAACCCTTTATCGCCACTTTGGGCACGATGGGAATCTATCGCGGTCTGACGACCTGGCTGTCGCAGGGTGGCGCCATCACCCTGCAATCGGCAGAGCAGCAGGACCTTTACCGTCCGGCCTATTTCGGCACGGTCGCAGGGGTGCCGGTGCCGATCCTCGTGGTGCTGGCGGTGACCTGCATCGCGGCCTTTGTCCTGTATCGCATGCGCTATGGCCGCCATGTCGTGGCTGTGGGCTCGAACGCCAGCGTAGCGCGCTATTCCGGCATCAAGGTTGACCGCGTTCGCACCACGGCCTTTGTCATCCAAGGCGTCTGCGTTGCCATTGCGGTGATGCTCTACGTTCCCCGCCTTGGGTCAACCTCTGCCACGACGGGCATCCTGTGGGAGCTTCAGGCCATTACCGCCGTGGTCATTGGCGGCACGGCACTGAAGGGTGGGTCCAGTCGGGTCTGGGGCACGATCTGCGGCGCTTTCATTCTGGAACTGGTGGGTAACATCATGCTCCTGTCGAACTTCATCAGCGAATACCTGATCGGGGCCATTCAGGGCGCCATCATCATCATCGCCATGTTGGTGCAGCGGTCCCTGGTGCGGAAATCGTAAATTGGCGACCGGGCTTTGGGTCGCCCGGTCGTTTGGCTCAAGACCCAAACAAAGGGAGGACTAGAATGCGTAAAAGTATGTTGGGCTTTGCGACCGTCGCGGCGCTGGCCTTGGGCAATTCGGCCGGTTTCGCCGAGGACAAGCCCGTCACCATCGGCGTCTCGATCCCTGCGGCCGACCATGGCTGGACTTCGGGCGTCGTGTTCCACGCCAACCGCGTGGCTGCGACCC
>CAMFLG010000234.1 GCA_945957495.1 uncultured Pseudorhodobacter sp.
ATCTGGGGCAGACCGGGTCGGTTTCGCACGGGTTTGACCGGGTGGGCGAGATTTCTTATCCGGCCAGCGCCGGGTCTGCCGATGATGTGATGATGGCGGCCCTGGATGCGGGCGCGGATGACGTGGAGTCGGATGAGGACGGCCACTGGATCTATTGCGCGGTCGAGGCGCTGAACGATGTGTCCGAGGCGCTGGAAAAGGCGCTGGGCGAATCGACTGAATCCAAGCTGATCTGGAAGCCGCAGGTTCTGACCGAGGTGGATCTGGACACGGCGACCAAGCTGATGAAGCTGATCGACATGCTGGAAGAGGATGACGATGTGCAGACCGTCACCCATAATTTCGACATGTCGGAAGAGGTTGCGGCACAGCTGGAGTGATCCGGTCTGAGCTAAAGCTTTGGGGCCCTCGCATTGCGGGGGCCTTTTGCATTCGCAACCCCGTCATCGCTTTGTCATCCGGGGTGGCTACACCTGAGGCCCAAGCACCCCGGCCCATGTGATCCGGGGTCCGGGGGATTGATGCTTGACAGGACGATTGAGGATGCTTTGCCCGCAAGCCCACCGGCTGCGGGACCGGCTTCTGGGCCGGTGTTTACCTATTCGCGCCCCGAACAGCCGTTTTTGCGCCGCAGCCTGATCCGGGTGGTAGAACGGCTGAGCGGGCGGGCGCGGTTCGAGCGGTTGTATCAGCACTGGCAGGCCGCGCATCACAGCCCGGCGGAGACTATCTTTACCAGCGGCATCCGCGCGCTGGGGATCAGCGCCGATCTTCAGGCGGGGCGGTTGGAGGATGTGCCGGAAACCGGTGGGGTGCTGGTGGTGGCGAACCATCCGTTCGGCATTGTCGATGGGCTGCTGGTGGCGGCGCTGGCCGCGACCCGGCGGCGTGATGTGCGGCTGATGGTGCATAGCCTGCTGTGCCAGCCACCCGAGGCGCGCGAGGCGCTGCTGCCGGTGGATTTTGCCGAAACCGCCGAGGCGCGGCGCTGTTCTGCCGAGACGCGGCGGCGGGCGGTGGAATGGCTGGATCAGGGCCATGTGCTGGTGCTGTTTCCGGCGGGGTCGGTTTCGACGGTGGCGGCAACCCTGGACCGGCATGCGGTGGATTGCGACTGGCATCCCTTCGTTGCGCGGCTGGCCACCCGGCCCGGGGTGCGCACGGTGCCGGTGTTTGTGCATGGCCAGAACTCGCGGCTGTTCCAATGGGTCAGCCATTATTCATATCCCCTGCGCGTGGCGCTGACTTTGGCGAGACGCGGGCCTGGATCGGGCGCAAGGTGAAGGTGTCGATCGGGGCTGCGATGCGGGCGGAGGATCTTGGCGCAAGGGCGGGGGTGACAGCGCGGCTGCGGGCCTTGTGCTATGGCATGGCGGGGCCGGGGGGGCCTGCGGCGGACAAGGTGTTTGTCTGGCCAAAGCGCATCCGGTTCTGAGGCAGCAAGGGTGTCGCGGGCCGCGAGATTCGCTGTTGCTGCGCCGCAGAAAGGGCATATCGCCGTTTTTCCCGGCAGTTTGTGAAAGATTCGCGCCCGACGCCGCGCAATAATCGTTGATTTGTGCGGGCAAGCCGCTTAGCAGGTTTCCATCAGACGTTGCGTCACTTGGGCGTGGCACACCGACTCGGGCAGAGCCCTTGGGTTCCGCGAATCGGTGATCTGGCAGGGGTACGGCCCCAAGGGGCTGGGGAAGCGTGGCACGGGAGGGCTTTGCTTTCATCGGACGGGGCGCGTGGGGGACACGCGCCCTGTTTGCATTTCAGGGCCAGCTTCGGGCCTAATTCGCCACCAACAGCCCCAGTTGCGCCAGAAGATCCGCCGCCTGTCGCCGTGATACGGTGGCGCCCTTGAACCGGGCGGCGTCGGTCAGGCGCAGGCCGCCCAGATCGGCCCCGCGCAGATCGGCGCCTTCGAACCGCGCGCCGGTCAGGTTGGCCTCGCGCAGGCTGGAGCCGTCAAACACCGCATCGCGGAAATCGCAACCGGCCAGATCGGCAAGGCTGAGGTCCACCTGCACAAGCTGGGCCTTGCGAAAGGAAAACCCCGGCAGGCGCGCGTCTGACATCAGGCAATCGGCAAAGCGGACGCCCATTGCCTTGCTGCGCAGAAAGGCCGCGCCGGTGAGTTTGCAGCCGCTAAAGCTGACATCGGACAGCAGGGTTTCGGTGAAGCTGGCGTTGTTGAAATCGCAAGAGCGCAGGTCTGTATCGGACAGGCGCGCCGCCGAGAAATTGGCGTGGCCGCCGCGGCAGCCGGTCAGGCGGGTGCGGTCCAGAATGGCATTGGTCAGCCGGGTTTGCCGCAGGTTGCAGCGGTCAAACTGCCAATCGCTGAAATCCAGACCGGACAGGTCCAGATCGGAGAGGTCGCAACCGGCCAGATGCGCGGCCCCGGCATCGGCCAGCGCCTGCAGTTGCGCGCGGCTGGGGCGGCTATCGGCAAGATCGGGGGTGGGCATCGGCGTTCTGCTACAGCTTTCCGGCCTTGCGCAGCGCGTCGATCACCATGCTGCCAAAGGCGGCATTGGCGTGATTGCCGTCGCCCGCGCTGAGGTCATCCGGGAAGGGCGCGTCCAGCGACAAAAGGTTCTCGACCGGATCGAACACATCCAGCCCCTCATTCCGCATCAGCCGGATCAGCAGGGCGCGCACCTGCGGGATGTTGCCATAATCCGCGATGGTGGGCGGCGGCACCACCACCAGCCGGGTCGATTTGGCCAGGCGGCGCAGCAGCCGCAGATGCGGCCTGCGGTAGTGCAGGACATAAGCCTCGGCAAAGGCGGAGGACATCAGTAGCCCATCCTGCGGCATGTCATCGGGGCTGCGTTGGATGTGGTGATCCGACCAGCCCATCGGGCCGACCAACTGGCCCAGATGAAAGCCGACGGTGGTGATCACCGGAACACCCGTGGCGAAGATGTTGGTGACACCCATTTCTTCGCGCAAACGGGCGAGGGCGCGCGTTCCCATGGCAGAGCCGCGCGGCATGAACCCATCGGCACCCCAGGAAAACTTGCGGTCATGCCAGCCCGCCCCGCCAAAGCGCAGCACGGCGGGGGTCAGGCCAAGCGCCTTGGCGCCATCCTCAAGGGCGATGGTGTGGCTGTCGCCCAGCAGTACGAAGTCAGGCTTCATTGAACCGCTCCAGAATCATTTCCTCGCAGACGAGGTCTTCTTGCGCGGTCTTGCGCTGATCGGCCTGTTTGCGAGCGGCGTCTTCGGCCGATTTGCGGCCGGTGGGGGGGGCGGTCAGGTCGATCCCGGCGAAGAAATGCCGCATCACCAGTTCCACCCCTTCGGCGGCGATACCGCGCAGGTTTGGTTCAAAGAACGCGCCGCGGGTGGGGGGGGCGGCGATGATTTCATAGGACGGGAAATATTCCACCGCTGCATGATCCTGCGCGGCATCGCCCGCCACGGCCCGCAGCACCGATTTGGAATATTGCGTGGCGACCAGCACATGATCGCCCGAGGCGGTGGCGACCAGGGGCACGGGCGAGACGGTCAAGAGCACCTTGAGATTGGGGTTCAGCGCCCACATGGCCGAAAGGGCATGTTCCAGCCCCGAGCGGATTTCGGCATAGCGGTAATTGTGAAAGGCGTGAACCGCCGGATCGAACGTACCGACCCCGGTGCCGGGGCACAGCGAATAGCTTTGGCCAGAGGCGGTGTTGATCCAGCCTTCGGTGAGGCCAAGGGTAAAGACGAAAACATCCGCCTCGGTGATGCAGCGGCGGAAGGCGCGGGCAGTGCCGGCAAGCGAGGCGCGCGCCTCTGCCATGGTGGCAAAGCCGGTGGGTTCAATGCCGGGACGCAGCAGGTCATGCACGCGGCCCTTGTCGTCCTGCCACAACTCGATCGCGTCGGGGGTCAGCGAGCCATCGGCCAGCCGCACCCAATACAGCAGTTGCGCCGCCGTGTAGATATTGCCGGTGCGGGCGGAAAATACACCGTAGTTGAACGCCTTGGCCAGATCGGGCGGGGTGCGGCCCGGGGCGGGTTCGGCGTTCAACCAGTTCAGTTTGCGTGCGATCAGGGCGCGGCTGATGTGCTGGGCAAAGCAAGAGCCGAAGGTGGCAAAGGCCGCGTCCTGCGGCAGGTGCCATTGCGATTTCCACAGTTCGGTCAGCCCGTAAAGCCCCGGCTCTGCCACCGCGCTGCGCCAGAAGCCGCGTGGCGCGATATGGCGATAGGGGTTATCCGCCTTGTCCGTCGTTTTCATCTGCTGCCCCGAAGGATTTGACGCCAATCTTTGCTGATTGTCGTGATTATCTTCATTGGGTTAACAATACGTTCGAACCCAAAGAAACTGCAAGCGCGCAAAAGGGCGTTCTAAAGGGTGCTGACCTTATAGCTGGCGCGGTCCAGCCAATCGGGGTTGATTTCCACGCCCCAGCCGGGTTCGTCCGACACGGTGGCCTGGCCATCCTCGATCCGGTAGGGATCGTTCAGGAACAGGCCGTCTTGCCACGGGTAGTAATCCAGGCCCTCGATGGAAAACTCCAGATATTTCCCGGCATTCGGAATCGCGCGCAAGAGGTGCATGGTGCACATCGTCACCAGCGACAGGTTGGCGGCGTGGGGGGTGATGGGCAGGCCCGCGGCCTCTGCCATCTTGCAGACATGCAGGGTGCGGTGCATGCCGCCCAGATACATCACGTCGGGCTGGGCGATATCGACGATATGTTCGCCAATGATCGACCGCCATGCGGTGAATTCGCAGTCCTGCTCGCCCCCCGCCACGTCGATCTGCAGGGCTTCGCGCACCGCGCGGGTCTGATCGAATTCCCAATAGGGGCAGGGTTCCTCGAAATGGCCGATGCCGTTGTCTTGCAACAGATGGCCCACCTCGATGGCGCGGGCGGGGCCGTAGCAGGAGTTGCCATCGACCAGCTTGTCGATGCCATCGCCAAGCGCCTTGGCCACCACCGGCACGACGGATTCGGTGCGGCCCGGCCATTCATCCAGACCGCGGCCACATTCGGCGCCGACGCGCCATTTGAAGGCGGTGAAGCCATGGTCGTCGCGCAGTTTCAGGAAACGCTTCGCCTCATCCTCTGGCGTGATGTCGCGTTTCATGGAACTGGCATAGGCGCGGACCTTGCCCGGGCTGCCGCCGATCAGGCTGGCGACAGGTTTGCCTTCCAGCTTGCCGCGCAGATCCCACAGCGCGGTATCAAGGCCGGTCATGGCGCGGCGCAGGTAGGACCCGGGGTATTTGTGTTCGCGTTCGCTGATCAGGTTCAGCGTATCGGCGAAGTCGAGCGCATTGGTGCCAAGCGCGTGGCGGGCGACCTGACGGTGAAAAATCTCGCAGGTGAGGTCGGCGTTATAGGTCGAAACCTGCCCCCAGCCCTGCGCGCCGGTTTCCGAGGTGGCGCGGACGAAGCCGACGAATTCATTGGTGAAGGTTTCCAGTTTGACGATCTTCATGGGGTATCTCCGCTGTTTGGCGGCAGGTTAGCGGGGAAAGATGACATTTTCGCGCCGTTCGCGACCCGGTGCGGGGGCGGTTTGCGACCTTGGCCTTGCCCTTGCGGGACATTTCCCTAAGCCTTGCGGAAAAAGGACGCGCGCATGTCTGCGGTTTTGATTGTTGCCCATGGCCAGCCCTCTGACCCTGCGCCCGCGGCGGCAGAGCTGGCGGCGCTGTCTCTTATACACATCTGACGCTGCCGACGACTAGTCGAGGGGAGGTGT
>CAMFLG010000235.1 GCA_945957495.1 uncultured Pseudorhodobacter sp.
GGCTGCACACCGGCGACATCGCCTGTTTTGACGAAAACGGCCAGCTTTTCATCCGCGACCGGCTGAAAGAACTGATCAAGGTCAAAGGCTTTCAGGTCGCCCCGGCGGAATTGGAGGCGGTCTTGCAAACCTACCCCGGCGTTCTGGATGCCGCCGTCATCGGCGTGCCGGATGATGAGGCGGGCGAGGTGCCGATGGCCTTTGTCGTGCTGTCCCCCGGGGTCGCGGTGGCCGGAATCGCGGCGTTCATGGCACAAGAGCTGTCGCCTTACAAACAACCCAAGACCATTCAGGTGATTGATGCTATCCCGAAATCTGCCTCGGGCAAGATCCTGCGGCGGCTGTTGAAAGACCGCGTTTCGGCGCGCTGAGGGGACAAAGCCATGATCATCCGACCTGTGGCATTGGCCGACAAACCCGATTGGGCGCGGCTTTATGCGGGCTATGCGGCGTTTTACAAGGTAGAGCAGACCGAGGCGATGCGCGACACCGTCTGGGGCTGGCTGATGGACCCGGCGCATACGACCGAAGGGCTGGTTGCCGATCAGGACGGCACAGTGATCGGGCTTGCGCATTACCGCGCCTTTGCCCGCCCGCTGTCGGCCGGCACCGGCGGCTTTCTGGACGATCTGTTCGTGGACCCCGCTGCGCGCGGCTCTGGCGCGGCCGAGGCGCTGTTGCAGGCGCTGGCCGCAGAGGGACGCAACCGGGGCTGGACAGTGATCCGCTGGATCACCGCCGAAGACAATTACCGCGCGCGCGGGCTATATGACCGCGTGGCGGATCGCACGAAATGGGTAACTTATGACATCAGGCTTTAACCGCATCGACGCGGTGGCACCGGGCGCGCCTGCCCTTGCAGGCTTTGGCCTGACGCCAATCGGGGTGCGCACGCTATCGCTGATCAACCCCGATCAGATTGATCTGACCGACCCCGCCCTGCCCCGGCGTGACCGGGCGCTGACGGTGGAACTGTGGTATCCTGCCCTGCCTGGCACAGCGCAAGGCGGGGTCTATGACACGATGCTGCGCGATGGCATAACGCCCTTGCGGCTGACCGGGCGCGCGGCGCGCGATGCCACCGCAGCCGAAGGGGATTTCCCGCTGGTGGTCCTGTCGCACGGCTATCCCGGCAACCGGATGCTGATGGCGCATTTCGGTGAAACGCTGGCCTCGCGCGGCTTTCGCGTGGCCAGCATCAATCACCGCGACAGCACCTATTCCGACAAGAAGGCGCTGATCTCTACCCTCGTCAACCGGCCACTGGACACCCGCTTTGTCGCCGATCAGATCGGCTGCGACCGCTATGCCATCATCGGCTATTCAATGGGCGGCTACGGCGCGCTGGTTGCAGGCGGCGCTGCGGTGTCAGAGGCGGCGCTGGCGATGGAACCCTACGGCGGTGAGGTGCTGGCGATGCACCGCGCGCCTTGGGCAGACCCAAAGTTGCAGGCGATCATCCCAATCGGGCCTTGGGGGCGGCAGCGCGATCTGTGGGATGCAGGCGGTCTGGCCGGGCTGCGCGTGCCGATGCTGCTGATGGCAGGCTCTGCCGATACCGTATCGGGCTATGAAACCGGGATGCGGCTGATCTTTGAAGAGGCGGTTTCGGTCAAACGCCATCTGCTGACCTTTGAAGGTGCTGGCCACAACGCCGCCGCCCCCTACCCCGCGCCGCGCGAATCCTTCACCGCCTCGCCCGCGCTGGATTTCCTGCCCGCCGAACATTACGCCGACCCGATCTGGGATACGGTGCAGATGAACGGCATCGCCCAACATTTCGCGGCAGCCTTTCTGGGGCTGTACTTGCAGGAGGATTGCGCGATGAAACCCTATCTTGCCCCCGGTTTCACCGGTTTCAAACCCGGCACCGCCGAGGGCCTGCGGCTGGAAACCCTGACGCCTTAACCCGTGACCGTCCAGGGCGTGGCGTAACGGAACTCTTCCAGATTGGCGGTGCTGCCGATCCGGTCCACCACGGCGAACAACCCCGGTGCGTGCAACGGCGTCAGCACGCCATGCCAGGTGCCGCGATGCAGGTTGATCCCCTGCGCGCCATTGGTCAGAAAGGCGCGCGGCGTGGCCTGCGGCCCCGTCGCCACGATCACCAGGAACGGATGCTGTGACATCGGCAGAAAGGCTTGGGAGCCTTCGGGGTGGCGTTCGATCAGATCAAAACGGTAGGGCAGCGCGCGCGGCACCGCGTTGAAAATCGAAATCCCGGTGCGCGCATCCGCGCCGGTGTCAATCCGGGCGCGATCATGGTGGCGTTGGCACATGCCATCATTGATCAGCCGGAAATCGCCCGACGCCTCCAGCACATCCCCAAAGGGCGCGAAGCCGGCGGCGGTCAGCGGTTCAGTGGGGATGATAGTCATGCCGGTTCCTTGCTGATCGGGTGGAGCCGGGGGTTTCACACCCCCGCGTCACATCGGCTGCGCCAATGTGACTTCCCCCGTGGGATATTTATGAACAGATGAAAGGGATCAGCGCGCCGCGCCAAAACCACCCGGGCCGCGCAGGCGGGCGTGGCGGTTCATGTCCTTGTAAAGCAGATAGCGGAACGGGCCGGGACCGGCGGCATAGCAGGCCTGCGGGCAAAACGCGCGCAGCCACATGAAATCGCCGGCCTCAACCTCGACCCAATCGCTGTTCAGCTTGTAAACCGCCTTTCCCTCCAACACATAAAGCCCGTGTTCCATCACATGGGTTTCCTCGAACGGGATCGACCCGCCGGGCTGGAAGGTGACGATATTCACCTGCATGTCATGCGAAAGATTGTCGTTCGAGACAAATCGCGTGGTGGCCCAGACGCCCTTGGTGCCGGGCATCGAGGCCGGGGTCAGATCCTGTTCGTTGGTCACGACCGGTGCGGGCACAGGCCAGCCGGGCGCAGGTTCATAAAGCTTGCGGATCCAGTGGAACCGCGCGGGCCTATCGCCCGCATTGTGCAAGGCCCAGGCCATGCCGGGCGGCACAAAGGCATAGCCGCCGGGCGCCAGATCATGCGCAGCGCCATCCAGCGTCAACCGCAGACGGCCTTCGGTGACAAAGACCACGCCCTCAACCCCGGCGTCGGGCTCCGGCGCGTCTGATCCGCCGCCCGGTTCCACCTCGACGATATATTGCGAGAATGTCTCGGAAAATCCGGACATCGGCCGCGCAATGATCCAGGCGCGGGTGCGCGCCCATCCGGGCAAAACCGAGGTAACGATATCGGTCATCACCCCACGCGGGATAACCGCATAGGCCGTCGTGAAAATCGCCCGGCCGGTGTGCAGGGCGGTTTGCGGCGGCAGGCCATCGCGGGGGGCGGCGTAGGTGGTCATGGCAGAAGATCCTTCAGACGCAGTTCAGCGATACGCTCTACCTGAGCGCAGGCGGTGGCAAATTCGGTGTCGGTGTCATTGCCGATCCGGGTTTGAAAGGCGGCAAGGATGCTGTCCTTGCTATTGTCGCGCACGGCGATGATGAAGGGAAAGCCGTGCTTGGCGACATAGGCGGCGTTCAACTCTTGAAACTGCGCGCGTTCGGCATCGGTCAGCGCATCAAGCGCCGCACTTGCCTGTTCCTGCGTGCTTTCCGCCGTCAGCCGTTTCGCCGCAGCCAGCTTGCCCGCAAGATCGGGGTGTGCCGTCAGAACCCCCATCCGTTCGGCATGCGACGCCGACCGGAACATCCGCGCCAAGGCGTTGTGCAGGCCAATGGCGCTGTCATGCGCCGGGCCAAGCTCCAAATCAAAGGCGCGCTCGGCAATCCACGGCGAATGTTCGAAAATGGAACCAAAGCGCGCCACAAACCGCGCTTGGCCCATCTGAGAAGGCCGCTCGAACCGTTTGTGTGGGTGCGTTTTTTTCCAATGATCGGCAATTTCGATCCGGCGCGGGAACCAAACACCATTGTGGGATTTTGCATAGTCCAGGAACCGCTTCAGCCCGGCAATCTTGCCCGGACGCCCGATCAGACGGCAATGCAACCCGATGGAAAACATCTTCGCCCGGCCCGCCTCGCCCTCGGCGTAAAGCGTGTCGAAACTGTCCTTCAGGTAGGTGAAGAACTGCTCACCCTCGATATAGCCCGGCGCCGTAGCAAAGCGCATGTCGTTGGCTTCCAACGTGTAGGGGATGATCAGCTGATCGCGCGCGCCCACCTCGCGCCAATAGGGCAGATCGTCGTCATAGGTGTCGGAAATCCAGTCCAGCACCCCGGTTTCCGCCGTCAGATCCACCGTGTTGACCGAACAGCGCCCGGTATACCAGCCGCGCGGCGGGCTTCCCACCACCTCGGTGTGCAGGCGGATCGCCTCGGCAATCTGGCGACGCTCCTCCTCGATCGGCATATCGCGGTGATCGACCCATTTCAGCCCGTGGCTGGCAATTTCCCACCCTGCCGCCTTCATCGCCGCCACCTGTTCGGGGCTGCGGGCAAGTGCGCTGGCCACGCCATAAATCGTCACCGGAATATTCATGCCGGTAAACAGCCGGTGCAACCGCCAGAACCCGGCGCGTGCGCCGTAATCGTAGATCGATTCCATGTTCCAGTGCCGCATCCCCGGCCAGGGCGCCGCCCCCGCGATATCGGACAGGAACGCCTCGGACTGCCCATCGCCGTGCAGAATGTTGTTCTCGCCGCCCTCTTCATAGTTCAGCACCAGCGACACGGCGATCTTCGCCCCGCCCGGCCATTGGGCATCGGGGGCATTCGCGCCATAACCACGGAAATCGCGCGGGTAACGAGGCATGGGGTTCTCCTGAATATTTGCCGTCAGACTAAGCCGTTTTGCAGGCAGGGTTTATCAAATAATCCGCGAAAGACCTTTCCCACTTGGCACGGCTCGCCGGACGGGCAAAGCTTGGCTAAACTCGCGCGTTGAAACCAGAGGGAAGTGTCATGGCAGGCGGTTTGACCACACATGTTTTGGATACCGCGCGGGGCAAACCGGCCCAGGGCATAAAGATCATGCTCTACCGCGTCAGCGGCAACAGCCACAAAAAGATCGCCGAGGCGGTGACAAACGCCGATGGCCGCACCGATGCGCCGATGCTGTCGGGCGCGGCTTTCACCGCCGGAACCTATGAGCTGGTGTTCTGCGCAGGCGATTATCTGCGCGCCAGCGGTCAGGCCGGGCCGGGCACGCTGTTTCTGGACGAAATCCCGATCCGCTTTGGCGTGCCGGATGCGGCGGCGCATTACCATGTGCCCCTGCTGATTTCGCCCTTCGCTTATTCCACCTATCGCGGCAGCTGACCTTCCCCTTAGCCGCCAGCTCGGCTAGCAAGGACAAAACCTGTCCCGCAAGGCAAGCCGATGACCGATCATGCGTTTCCGAACCTGTTCTCACCGCTGCAGATCCGTGGCGCGCGGCTGAAAAACCGCATCATGTCCACCGGGCATGACACCACTCTGCCCACCGATGGCACTGTGAATGACGCGCTGATCGCCTATCACACCGCCCGCGCCAAGGGCGGTGCCGGGCTGATCGTGACGCAAGTGGCGGGCGTGCATGAAACCGCCCGCTATACCTCGCATCTGCTGATGGCCACCGACGATGCCTGCATCCCCGGCTATCGCCGTCTGGCAGAGGCTGTGCATGCCCATGGCTGCATGATCTTCTCGCAATTGTTCCACCCCGGGCGCGAGATCATGGAAAGCGCCAACGGCCTGCTCGCCGTGGCCTATGCCCCTTCTGCCGTGC
>CAMFLG010000236.1 GCA_945957495.1 uncultured Pseudorhodobacter sp.
GCTGCGCGGTGATCAGCCGGTGGACACCGGCTTTATCGTGTTCAACTACGCCAACTATCCGCATCTGACGCGGATGTTCGCCGATCTGGATGTTCCGGTTGCCAAAAGTGACATGAGCTTTGCCGCCTCGATCGGCGGGGGACAGGTTGAGTATGCGCTGCGCGATCTGGGGGCGATCTTTGGTCAGCGCCGCAATCTGCTGCGGCCGCAGTTTCTGCGGATGCTGCGCGATATCGACCGGTTCAACCGGCTGGCGGTGGATGCCGCGCAAAGTGACGAGATGACCATTGCCGATCTGGTGCGCCAGCTTGGTTTAGGCGATTGGTTTGAACGCTATTACCTGATGCCGATCTGCGGCGCGATCTGGTCCACCCCGGCCAGCGGCGTGGGCGCGTTTCCGGCGCGCAGCCTAGTGCGGTTCTTCAGCAACCACGCGCTGATGAGTGCGAAGGGTCAGCATCAGTGGTGGACGGTTCAGGGCGGCAGCGTGGAATATGTGCGCCGCCTTGCGCAGGATTTGCGGGTGCGCGGCGTTTCCTTGCGGCCCGCGACCCCGGTTCAGGCGGTCAGCCGGGGCATGGGTGGCGCACAGATCAAGGCCTTTGGCGTGCCTGCCGAAAGCTTTGATCAGGTGATCTTTGCCTGCCATTCCGATATGGCACTGCGGCTGTTGCAGGATCCGACCTCTGCCGAGGCGGCGGCCCTGTCCGCGATCCGCTATCAGGACAACCGCGCGGTTCTGCACCGGGACGCAGGCCAGATGCCACGGCGCGAACGCTGCTGGGCGGCGTGGAATTATATGTCGGACGGCCGCGCGGGCGAGGCGGCGGTGGGCGTTACCTATTGGATGAACCGGCTGCAGAACATCCCCGTGACGGATCCGCTATATCTGACGCTGAACCCGTCACAGCCGGTGAATGATGCGCTGATCTATGACGAAAACACCTTTCGCCATCCGGTGTTTGATCGCGCGGCGTTGACTGCGCAAAAGACCATCGCGCGGATTCAGGGGCAGAATGCCACCTGGTTTGCCGGGGCCTATCTGCGCCACGGCTTTCACGAGGACGGCTTTGCCAGTGCGGTGCGCGTGGCCCGGCAACTGGCGCCGGTGTTCGCATGACAAACGCGCCGCAAACGGTCAGGGCGCAGACAACGCATGTGCGGCGCGGTGCGCTGTCGCATGGGTTCACCTATGGGGTGGACATGGTGCTGATCGCCCCCGAAAGCCGCGCCACGCCACTGTTGTTTTCGCGCAACCGGCTGAACCTGACCTCGGTGCGCGATGCCGATCACGGTGGCCCGCCCGGCAAGGGCAGGGGTGCGGCTTGGGCCCGTGAGGTTTTGCAGGCGCGCGGGCTGGCGGCGTTTGATCTGCGTTTGCTGACGCAACCGCGCTTTCTGGGCTATTGTTTTAACCCGGTCAGCTTTTGGCTTGCCTTTGACGGCAAAGACCTACGCGCGGTGATCGCCGAAGTCACCAACACCTTTGGCGACCGTCACAGCTATGTCTGCCATCTGCCCGGCTTTGCCGCCATCGGCCCGCAGGATGTGATCGCGGCGCAGAAGGCCTTTCACGTCTCGCCGTTTCAGGACATCGCCGGGGGCTATCTGTTTCAGTTCAACATCACCGATGACCGGATTGCGATCCGCATCAACCACAAGAACGGCACCGAAGGCGTGAATGCCACGCTGACCGGCGCGCGCGCCCCGCTGACCAATGCCGCCATTCTGGGCGCCAGCCTGCGTCGCCCGTTTGGCCCCCTGCGCGCCATGGCGCTTATCCTGTGGAACGCCCTGCTGTTGCGCCTGAAAGGCGCAAGATACCGCAACCGCCCTGCAGCCCCCGACCATGAGGTAAGCCCGTAATGGCCCTGTTCACCAAACGCATAAAGCGCGACTTTCTGGATAGCTGCGCGGGCATTCAATCCGGCAGTCTGCGCCTGACCACACCGGAGGGCGAGGTTTACCGCTTTGGTGCCGGTGCACCCGAGGCGGAATTGATCTTGCACGACTGGTCTGTCGTGACCGCGACGATGGCGCGGGGCGATATCGGCTTGGGTGAAACCTATGTGGCGGGGCTGTGGGACAGCCCGTCGATTGAGGCCCTGACGACGGTGGCGCTGCGCAATTTCGATCACCTCAGCCGCTATGTCTTTGCCGGGTTCTGGGCGGGGCTTAAATTCCGGCTGATCAACCGCGTGTTGCGTGCCAATTCCAAACGCGGTTCGGCCCGCAATATCCGTGCGCATTACGATGTGGGCAATGAGTTCTATCAGCTTTGGCTGGATGAAGAGATGTCCTATTCTGCCGCGATCTTCACCCCGGGTGAAACCGATCTGATCCGCGCGCAGCGGCGCAAATACGACCGGATTCTGGGGCGGATTGGCGATGCGGAACAGGTGCTGGAAATCGGCTGCGGCTGGGGCGGATTTGCCGAACGCGCGGCGGATGACGGCCGGCGTGTTACCGGCGTCACCATTTCACCCAGCCAGAAGGGCTATGCCGATGCGCGGCTGGACGGGCGCGCCGAAATCCGCCTGCAGGATTATCGTGCAACGCAAGGCCAATTTGACGCCATCGTGTCCATCGAGATGATCGAGGCCGTGGGCGAGGCCTATTGGCCAACCTATTTCAAGACCCTGCGCGACCGGCTGAAACCGGGCGGGCGGGCGATGTTGCAGGCGATCACCGTGCCGGACGCCTATTTCCCAACCTATCGCCAATCCTCGGATTTCATCCGTCACTACACCTTCCCCGGCGGGATGCTGCTGTCGGATAGCGTGATTGCCGATCAGGCGCGGCGGGCGGGGATGGTGGTGCGCGACAGCTTTGCCTTTGGTGCCGACTATGCCGCAACCCTGCGGATCTGGGGCGACCGGATGGCGGCCCAACATGCCCGCATCCGCAAGATCGGCTATGGCGAGGCGTTTCTGCGCAGTTGGCGCTATTATCTTGCCGCCTGCGCCGCCAGCTTTGCCGAAGGCCACACCAACGTTGTGCAGGTCGAGTTGGCGCATGCCTGACACCCTCGCCCTTGCCGCCGCCAAGATCCCCTGGCCCCTGATGCTGTTTTCGGGGTTTCTGGCGGCGGCGGGCCTGCCGCTTTACGTCAACCTGCCGCATTTTGCCGCCAGTCTGGGGATGAGCCTTTCCGCAATCGGCCTGCTGATGATCGGTCTGCGCGTGCTGGATTTCGTGCAAGACCCGGCTTTGGGCCTGCTGATCGACCGCTTTCGCGATCAGCGCCGCCGTATGGCTGGGCTGGCCATTCTGGGCATGGCGGTGGGCTTTGCCGCGACCTTCACCCTGCAACCGGGTTTGGCGGGCATGACCGTGGCACTGATCGTGCTGTTCACGGCCTACAGCCTTGCCAGCATCCTGTTTTACGCCCAAGGCGTGGCAATTGCCGAGGCGAGCGGTGGCGACCATCATTATCGGCTGGCGGGGTATCGCGAGGCCGGGGCGCTGGCGGGCATTGTGATCGCCTCTGCCGCGCCGTCGCTGTTGATCGGCGTTTTGGGCGAGACGGCAGGCTATGCCGCATTTGGCGCGGTGCTGGCGGTGGCGGGGCTGGTGATCTGGCGGCTGAGTCTGGGGCTATGGGCGGCCAGCCCAAAGGCGCCGCCGCAGTTTTCCCCAACCGCGTTTCTGCGCGCCGGTGGCGGCAGGTTGCTGATGCTTGGGCTGGTGAACACCTTGCCGGTGGCGATCACCTCCAGCCTGTTTCTGTTCTTTGTGCAAGACCGGCTGCAACTGGCGGCTTGGTCCGGCGCGTTTCTGGTGCTGTTCTTTCTGACCGCCGGGATCAGCGCGCCGCTTTGGTCGGGTCTGGTCGCGCGCCATGGCTCGGTGCGGGTGCTGGTGCCCAGCATGGGTCTTGCCATCGCCGCCTTCATCGGCGCTGCGGCGTTGCCTGAAGGTGAGATTCTGGGCTTTGCCCTGATTTGCGCGCTGTCCGGCCTGACGCTGGGGGCCGATATGGTGATCCTGCCCGCGCTGTTTGCCAGCACGCTGGCTGTGGCACAGATCCCTGCGGGGGCGGGGTTTGGCCTGTGGGCGTTTACCAACAAGCTGGCGCTGGCGCTGGCTGCGGCGACGGTACTGCCGCTGTTGGGGGCTGTGGGCTATGTGCCGGGCGGGGCGAACTCTGCCCAGGCCCTGACGGCGCTGAACCTGTGTTACGCCATTCTTCCCTGTATTCTCAAACTGTTGGCCATCGCCTTGGTGATCCGCCTGCCGCAAGAAGGGTTTGCGTCATGAAACTTCTGCTTCTGCTGTGCCTTGTGATCCTGCTTGGCCTTGCCGCGCAGCGACTGTTCTTCAGCTTTGCCGCGCAAGATCCGCAAAGCTTTGCTGCAACCGAGCCCGCCTTTGACATCCGGGCGATCCTGAACGGCCCGATCCAGTCGGAAGGTGTGATCTTTGGTCCAACTGGCGCTGCAACCTCGCGCTTTGTCGCGCAGATGCGCGGCAGCTGGCAGGGCGACGCTGGCACGCTTAGCGAGGATTTCACCTATGCCGATGGCAGCACGCAGACGCGGCTGTGGACCCTGACGATGGGCGAGGGTGGCGCCTTCACGGCCACGGCCCCCGACATCGAAGGTCAGGCGCACGGCCAGCAAAGCGGCGCGACGGTGCGGATGACATACCGTTTGCGGCTGCCAGAGGATGCAGGCGGTCATGTTCTGGATGTGACGGATTGGCTGTATCTGATGCCGAACGGGGCGATCATGAACAAATCCGAGATGCGAAAGTTCGGCATCAAGGTTGCCGAACTGGTCGCCACGATGCGCCCGGCGGGCCCATGATGCTGACGGGCAAGACATACTGGGTCATTGGCGCCAGTGAGGGGCTTGGCCTTGCGCTGGCGGCAAGCCTGCAGGCCGAAGGCGCGCGGCTGATCCTGTCGGCGCGGTCGGCGGACAAGTTGGAGGCGGCGACGCAACGCTTTCCGGGCAGCCGCGCGGTGGTGATGGATGTGACCGACGCCGCCTCGGTTCAGGCCGGGGTTCTGGCCGCGGGGCCAGTGGATGGCATGGTCTATTGCGTTGGCGCCTATGATCCGATGGGGGCCACCGCCTGGCAACCGGGCCGGGCCGAGGCGATGGCAGAGGCGAATTATATGGGCGCGCTGCGGGTGCTTTCGCATCTGGTGCCCGACTTTGTGGCGCGCCGTGCCGGGCATCTGGTGCTGATCGGCTCTTTGGCCGGGTTTCGTGGCCTTCCCGCCGCCATCGGATATGGGTCCAGCAAGGCCGCGCTGATGCATCTGGCGGAGAACCTGCGCATCGACCTGCGCGGCAGCGGCGTGCGGGTGCAGCTTGCCAATCCCGGCTTTATCGCCACCCGGCTGACCGCGAAGAACCAGTTCCGCATGCCGCAACTGATGACGCCGGAACAGGCCGCCGGGTATGTCATGCGGCTGATCCGGTCAAAGCGCTTTGCGATCAGCTTTCCCGCGCCGTTCGCTTGGCTGTTCACCCTTGGCCGCCTTTTGCCCCTGCGCTGGTTTCAGGCGCTGTTTTGACGGCGCGGCGCGCAGCCCCTTGCCCCTTCCCCCCTGTGCCTGCCATAAACACCCATCCACTTCGTGACAGGGAGTTCACACCATGAAGTTTGCCGCCGCCCTTGCGGGCCTCACCATCGGCGCGGTGCTCTTCGACTTCATCTA
>CAMFLG010000237.1 GCA_945957495.1 uncultured Pseudorhodobacter sp.
GCTGAAACAGGGCGCGTCCGAGGTGGATCTGGCCCCTATGGTGCATGTTGCCGACGCCCTGACCCTGGGCAAGCGCGTCGTCACCGACGCATTCGAGTTTTAAGTTCTGGAAGGACATCCCATGTTGACTGGTCAGCATCTGATCGCCGGGCAATGGTTGCCCGGCAATGGCACGTTCCTGTCATCCCCCGCCACGGGCGAGGCACATGCCTTTGCCGTGGGCACACCCGCCTTGGTGGATCAGGCGGTGCGCGCGGCCGAGGCCGCCTTCCCCACCTATGCCGCCACAACGCGCGAACAACGCGCGGCGTTTCTGGACCGGATCGCGGACGAGATCGAGGCGCGTGGTGCCGAGATCACCGCGATTGGCACGTCGGAAACCGGCCTGCCCGCCGCCCGGCTGGAAGGTGAGCGTGGCCGCACGACTGGCCAGTTGCGCCTGTTTGCCAGCCATATCCGCAAGGGCGATTACCTTGACCGCCGCGTCGACGCCGCCCTGCCCGACCGCAAACCGCTGCCCCGCCCGGAAATCCGGCTGATACAACGGCCCGTGGGGCCGGTGGCGGTGTTCGGCGCCTCGAACTTCCCGCTGGCGTTTTCGGTGGCGGGGGGCGACACCGCCTCGGCGCTGGCCGCTGGCTGCCCGGTGGTGGTGAAGGGCCATTCGGCGCATCCCGGCACGGGGGAGATTGTGGCGCAGGCGATTTTGGCCGCGATCACCGCCTGTGGCATGCCCGAAGGCGTGTTCAGCCTTGTGCAAGGCGGCAAGCGTGACGTGGGCGAGGCTTTGGTGCAGCATCCGCTGATCAACGCCGTGGGCTTTACCGGCAGTCTGGGCGGCGGGCGCGCGCTGTTTGATCTTTGCGCGCAGCGGCCCAACCCGATTCCGTTCTTTGGCGAATTGGGCTCGGTCAACCCGATGTTCCTGCTGCCGCAGGCGCTGGCTGCGCGCGGGGCGGCGATTGCGGCGGGCTGGTCGGGGTCGCTGACCATGGGCGCGGGGCAGTTCTGCACCAATCCGGGCATTGCCGTGGTGCTGGCGGGGGCGGATGCCGATGCCTTTGCCGATGCCGCCAAGGCGGCGCTGGCGCAGGTGGGCGCGCAAGTGATGCTGACCGATGGCATTGCCGAAGCGTACCGCGCCGGGCGCGACCGGGTTGCGGCGGCGACGGGGGTGCAGGGCCTGCTGACCTCGGTTTGCGATCTGCGCAACGCGACGCCCTATCTGTTCGAGGTGTCGGGCGACGATTGGCTGGCCAATCACGCCTTGGGCGAAGAGGTGTTCGGCCCGCTTGGCCTGATCGTGCGGGCGCGCGACTTTGCCCAGATGCAGGCCATTGCCGCCCAGCTTGAGGGGCAGTTGACCTGCACCCTGCATCTGGACGCAGGCGATCACGCGCAGGCGCAGGCACTGTTGCCGGTGCTGGAACGCAAGGCGGGCCGCATCCTTGCCAACGGCTTCCCGACCGGGGTTGAGGTCTGCGATGCGATGGTCCATGGCGGGCCCTACCCGGCCTCGACCAATTTCGGCGCAACCTCGGTGGGCACCATGTCGATCCGGCGCTGGCTGCGCCCGGTCAGCTATCAGAACCTGCCGCTGGACTTGTTGCCCGGCGATCTGGCCTAGACCTGCCCGCGCCGGGGGCGCTGCCCCCGGACCCCCGGGATATTTAAGAACAGATGAAATCAGCGAAAGCCTTTGCGCCGCCGGACAATAAGTCTTGGCGGCGCAGCGCATTGTCGGCAAGGATAGCGCAACCGGTTTGGCGGATCGGGTGGGATGCCAACCGGCGGAACACGTCGATTTTTCGGCGCCGGAGTGATGTAACTGCGATTAACATGCCTATATAGGGGCACGTTCTTTTAACGGAGGGTTGGATGGCCGATTTCGACGCACAGATCAAGGCAAGCCAGGATCAGGTTGCCGCCGCGCAGGCAAAGATTTCCGCGATCACGGGTGCGATTGACGCAGCCCGCGCCAAGCTGGACGCGGGCGAGGTTGCCGTGGATATCGAAAACGCCACGCTGGAGGATGTGCATAAACACACCGACCTGATGAACGCCAACATCGCAGAGCTGATCATGGGGCTGGATGATGTGACGGCGGGGTTTTCGAAAGACTTCAATGACATGCGGTCGAAAACCGGCATGGAAAACCTGATCGGGTTCTTCAGTTCGGCCAAATCGGAATCGATGCGGCAGGAACGGATGCGCACGGCCTCGATCGATTCAAAACTGCAGGATCTGATCAGCAAATCCGACATCATCGTGCGCCTGTTGCAGGGCCAGCTGGACCTGTTGAACGCGCAGAAGGGCAAGGTCGAGGTCAATCTGGGCGACACGCTGACCGAACGCGAGGCCACGGTGGCGACGCTGGAACAGGTGCGGGCAGAGGTTGCGGCGCTGGACCCCAAGATCATCGAGTTGGAAAACCGCATCTCTGTCGAGCAGGACGCCGGTGCGCGCACCAAACTGGAAACCGAACTGGCGGCGCTGAACGGGCGTTACAATGCGCTTGTACAAGACGAACAGGTGCAACTGGCGAAATCGCAGACGCTGGAGCGCTATATTGAAAAAGGTAAAACTTGGGTCGATTCATTGACCAATCAGGCGGCAACGCAGTTGGTTTTGATCAACAAACTGCAGACCGACACCAAGCAGCGCGTGGTGCTTTATGATGCGCTGACCTCTAGCCTGAAGACCGCGCAGCAGCAGGATGTGGCCCACCGCATCAACGAAATCGGCGTGAAAACCGACCAGGAGGCGCAAACCGCGATGGCGGCAATCGGGGCTGCCACCAACGCCAAGATGGCCGACATGCTGGAGGCGCATGAAAGCCATATGGTGTTCGCGCGGCAAGTGCTGGAGCAGAAGGCCAAGGCCGATGAACGCTTTGCCCGCCGCTTTGCCAAGATTGTCGAGAAGCACGACAAGAATGCGTATGGGGAATGAGCCTACCCAGTGGCAAATACCTGCTTTGGCTAAGCATAGCCTATCTGGTTTGCATGGGCCTGATCGCAGTCACATTGGCATTCATTTTGCGCCACAATCGGCCGGAACTTTCCGTTGAAGAACTCGCGCTGCTCGCGGGAAAGGCTTTCATATGGCCACTCCAGATTCCCGTCGCGCTCATTGGAATCTGGTATTTGGGAGCGTTGGTGTTGTTCTTGTTCTGGAAGTGGGCTCAGTTGATTGAATGGATAACCGGCCTTCCGATTGGCACCCGGGTTGGGCAGTCATTCGCGAATGATCGGTTTCTGATGCGTGCGCCACGAAGCGGCCCCTACGGGATGCTTCATAGGAAGGTTTCCCAAAACCATCCTGTGGCGCAAGCTGGAGAACCAAATGGCTGAATCACCCGTCAAAGATCAACTCGTCGCAGACCATCAGGAAGTCTACGATACGCTGACCGCGCGGCGTTACTTTGCCAAGTTCGAACGCATCACCAAGCACCTGTTGCGGGTGGCGGCAGAGGTCGAGGCGGAAGGGCGGTTGACGCGCACCGAGGCGCGGATTTTGGGGCGCTATCTGGCGGCGCTGACCGGCACGTTCCGGGCGCTGAACTACAAATACCTGATGACGGGGCGCGCCGAAGGTTCGCCGCACCTGACGTTTGATCGCCACGACTCCGGCTTTCCGGTGGCGCAGGAGCTGATGGTGATGGCGCTGGATGCGGCGCAGGTGGGCAAGCATCTTGGCGGCATGGCCTCGGAAGTGGAGCTCAAGGACCGCATGGTGCGGCAGATGCTGCGCGAGTTGACCGTGCCCACGCAGTTGCAATTCGCGCTGTCGCAGCGGCTGTACTACGAAACGCTGGCGGCGGGCGGCATCTTTTGGGCGCGCAACGACCCCGATTGCCAGTGGATCGAGGATCGGGGGGATCGCAAGCATTTTCTGGTGCATTGGGCGGTCTATGACACGCAGGTGAACCTGCCCGAAGTCTATCTGCTGGACGTGGAAGACAGCGGCAAGAAGCCCCTGCCGAATGATGACAGGCGTTGGCCGCGCGTGCAGGCGCATCTGATGGCGCAATCGCTGGCCGGGTTGAAACTGCTGACCATCGCGCAGGGGTTTGACAAGGATTTCGAAGGCCTGCACCCCAAACGCCTGCGCCGGATCACGCTGGGCCCGATGCACAGCCATGATTTCACCCTGCAATCGGGGCCGATTTCGCAAGTGCTGGCCGATGCCAACGCACCGGATGGCAGCGATTGGGCGATGGTCTGGACGGTCGAGGATCTGATTTCCGACCGCGAGGAAGAGGTCAAGGACGGCTGGTTTTCCACCGTCGAACGGCAGGTGTTCCGGCTGGACGCCTTTGCGCCAGGCTCGGGCGCCACCCGGGTTGAACGCATGGTGATCCTGCCAGAGCGGCCCTATCAGGTTCTGGCAGAACTCAATCCGCCCGGCTTTCGCGATGTGCGCAAGTTCGTGGTGGGCGAGGATGGCCGGATTATGCCTTTGCGGTAAGGAGTTAGCATGACCACGCGCGACACGATGGAACTGAAGGAAGACATGATCCGCGCGCAGTATGATGCGGCCCTGGGCCTGCTGACCGGGTTCGATCACGCGCCACGCCTTGCCAAACCGCAGGTGGCGGAGGCGAAGGTTGAACGTTCCCCCGGTATCGGCACGCGGCCGATGTTCCGATCGACCACGCCGGGGATGGTGACGCGACCCACCGCGCGGCCCGGCGGGGTGCGGCTGATCGAGCGGGTTGAGGCCCTGGGCGACGGGCTTGTGTCACCGCTGCAGGCGCAGGCGCTGCACGCCCTGCGGCGCGGCGTGGCGATTGCCTTGGCGATGGGCGAAACCTTTGCCGCGCAATCTGGCCTGGCAGAGTTGAAAAAGGCCAATCTGGAGGGCCGCCTGCCCGATGTGAAGCGCGGCGAGTTTACCGATCTTCTGTCGGCAGAGGCGCTGTTGGTGCTGTACACCTTTGCCAATGCCACCGCCTTTCTGATCGCCCCATCGCTGGGCACGGTCACGGTTGAGGTAGGCGCGGTGGAAGAGGTGCTGACCGACAACGCCCCCCTTGCCCTGCAAGGTGCCCTGTGGGAGCTGGATCAGGACATCGCCGCCTTGGCCAGCGACGAGCCGCGGCTTCTGGCGGTGATCGCGGCGTTTTCCGAGGCGCTGATGACCCGGGTTGCCCTGCGTGCCGAGGGGGCCGCGCGGCTGGATGCCTTCACCACCGGGTCCTGGCGGGTAGAGGCAGAGGGTCTGACGATTGCCGGGTTCAAACCGGCGCGCGCGGCCAAGGGCGGCGCCCTGACCATGCAGTTCAAGAAGCCCACGGACGTGGTGGGCAACCACATCGCCAAGTATCAGTCGCTGCGGCTGGCGAAGATGCTGATGGCCTATGATTTTGACCGCAAACTGAACCCCTTTGCCGAACTGGGCGGCTTCATCTTTACCTTCATGGGTGATGGCAATCCCGGCACCGGCAAGACCACCCTTATTCAGATGATGGCCGGATTGCTGAACGATTACTGCAAGGTAGCGGGCTATCCGTTCCGCTATCAGAACTTTTCCATCGACCAGATCGACAGCTATCAGGGTAAATCCGGCCAGAACGCCAAGGCCTTTATCGACAACCTGTCTCTTATACACATCTCCGAGCCCACGAGACGTAGAGGAATCTCG
>CAMFLG010000238.1 GCA_945957495.1 uncultured Pseudorhodobacter sp.
CCCAAAGGCGAAGCCGCAGGGCGCGCTCCATCAGCGCCGCCGCAAGGCGGCTCCGTTTGAGACCCGTCAGGCAGAGAGGAACGGTTTGGCCTGCATCGTCTCGGGCACCGGCACGCCCATCCGGGTCAGGATTGAAGGCGCCAGCGCCAGTTGGTCCAGCACCACATCCTTGGCCGGGCCTTCCGCATCGCCAAAGTAGTAGAAGGCGAAATCGCGCTGCAGGTCGGTGGTGCCACCATGATGGCCGCGCGCGTCCTGGCCATGGTCGGCGGTGACGATCACCTCATAGCCATTGGCGCGCCAGCGCGGCAGGAAATTCGCCAGCGCCTCGTCCATGCGATAGCAGGCGTCGTCCATTTCCTCGCAATCGTGGTAAAATCGGTGGCCAAGGCTGTCCAACGTGCAGCTGTGCAGGATGCCATAGTCGATGCCCTTGCGTTCGCACAGCATGGTCAGCGTCGCGAACAGGTCCACATCGGCGGGGGTCATCTGGTTATAGCCGGAATCGCCCGTCATTGTGTGAAACCGGCCATGGGTGATCGGGCCACCCGGTTCGTCATATTCCATGTCGCGGACCAGATCGAACGGCGCGCGGTTGAAAAACTCTGACCAGAACGAATGCGTCACCGCCCCGGTCTTGCGCCCCGCCTTGGTCAGCTCGGAAAACACATCGGGAAATTCCAACCGGCGCCGCGTGGCATTGCCCCAGATGCCATGCACTTGCGGCGCAAGCCCGGTGTGGATCGAGGCATAGCAGGTGCCGGATGTCGATGGCAGCACGGCGCGCATCTTCCACACCCGCGCCTCGCCCGCGGCCACCCAGCCCTCCAGATTGCCAAAAAGCCGACGCCAGTTGGCATAGGGCACGCCGTCAAGGATGATCAAAAGCAGTTTGCGCATGGGGTTCTCCGTTCCTCAGCGAAGGCTTTGGCTGATCGTGCGGAAGCCTCCGGCTCGCCTGAATGGCAGGATGCCATTCAGGCTTGGATATTTAGGCCAAGATGAAAGCGGCGATCGGGTAGGGTTTAGTTTCCGGCGCTTTCCATTTTGCGGGTTTGCAGCACCTCTTCCAGCCAACCCAGGCGCATTTCCGGCACCGAGGACAAGAGAAGATCGGTGTAATCGTCAAAGGGCGGGGTCAGCACGTCAGTCTTGCCGCCATAACGCACCACCTGACCGCGATACATCACCGCGATCTTGTCGGCGATGGCCTTCACTGTGGCCAGATCGTGGGTGATGAACAGATAGGCCACACCCTCTTTCGCCTGCAAATCCAGCAGCAGTTTCAGGATGCCGTCGGCCACCAGCGGATCCAGCGCCGAAGTGACCTCATCGCAGATGATCAGCTTGGGCTTGGCCGCCAGCGCCCGGGCGATGCAGACGCGCTGCTTTTGCCCGCCCGACAGTTCCGCGGGATAGCGGTCAATAAAGCCTGCGCCCATTTCGATCTGGTCCAGCAACTCCTGAACGCGCTGGCGTTTCGCCGCCCCCGTCAGGCCAAAGTAGAACTGCAGGGGCCGCCCGATGATGGTGCCAACGGTCTGGCGCGGGTTCATGGCGGTGTCGGCCATCTGATAGATCATCTGCAATTCGCGCAGATCATCCTTGCTGCGGTTGGCCAGATCAGGCGACAGGGTGCGCCCGGCAAAGGTGATGCGGCCCTGCGCCGCGGGCAAGAGCCCGGTGATCACCCGTGCAAGCGTCGATTTTCCCGACCCGCTTTCGCCCACCACGGCAAGGGTCTGGCCTGCGGGCAAGTCAACCGTGACGTTCTTCAGCACGTCAAACTTGGTGCCCTTGTAGCGCGCGGTCACATTGGCCACCGACAAAACCGCAGCGGCATCGGCCTTTTCCACATGGTCGATCGAACGCACCGATACCAGCGCCTGCGTATAGGCCTGTTGCGGGGCGTTGATGATCTGATCGGTCGTGCCGTATTCCACCTTCTTGCCGCCGCGCAGCACAAGGATATCGTCGGCCACCTGCGCAACCACGGCCAGATCGTGGGTGATATACAGCGCCGCAACCCCGGTATCGTGAATGGCGGTCTTGATCGCCACCAGCACGTCAATCTGTGTGGTCACATCCAGCGCAGTTGTGGGTTCGTCAAAGATCACGAGGTCAGGCTTGGGGCACAGCGCCATCGCCGTCATCGCGCGTTGCAACTGCCCGCCCGACACCTGATGCGGATAGCGTTTGCCGAAATTGGCCGGGTCGGGCAGGCCGAGTTTGCCGAACAGTTCAACCGCGCGCGCCTCTGCCTCTGGCCGGGGCATGATCTTGTGGCGCAGGCAGGTTTCGATCACCTGCTCCATCAGCCGTTTGGCCGGGTTGAACGAGGCGGCGGCGGATTGCGAGACATAGGTGACTTCGCGGCCGCGCAGCGCGCGCAGCTCCGCCGGCCCGGCGGTGCGGATATCACGGCCGTTCAGCATCACCTGCCCGCCCGACAACCGCACTCCGCCACGGCCATAAGCCATGGCAGACAGGCCAATGGTGGATTTTCCCGCACCGGACTCGCCGATCAGGCCCAGAACGCGGCCCTTTTCGACAGAGACGGACACGTCATCCACCAGCACCACATCGCGCGGCTTTTCCCCCGGGGGGTAGCTGGTCGCCTCGATCCGCAGGTTGCGGATTTCCAACAAATCAGGCACCACGGCCTCCTTTCAGGCTGGTGGTGCGCGACAGCACCCAATCGGCGACAAGGTTGACCGAAATCGCCAGCAGCGCAATCGCCAGCGCCGGCATCAGGGCAGCCGATTTGCCATAGACCAGCGCATCCTTGTTTTCCCGCACCATGCCGCCCCAATCCGACAGCGGCGGCTGAATGCCCAGACCAAGGAACGACAGGGTCGAGATGAACAGCACCGCAAAGATGAAGCGCAGCCCGAACTCCGCCACCAGCGGCGACAGCGCGTTGGGCAGAACCTCGCGGAAGATGATCCAACCCTGCCCCTCGCCGCGCAGGCGCGCCGCCTCGACATAATCCATCACGGTGATATCCACCGCCACCGCCCGGCTAAGACGAAAGACGCGGGTGGAATCCAGCACCCCCATCACCAGGATCAACACCAGCAGGTTCAGCGGCAGCACCGACAGCACGACCAGCGCCACGATCAGCGACGGCACCGCCATCATCAGATCGACCAGCCGCGACAATCCGGTATCCACCCAGCCGCCGCGCGTCGCCGCCAGAAAGCCAAAGAACGACCCCATCGAAAACGCGAGCAAAGACGAGGCCAACGCCACAAAGATCGTCACCTGCGCGCCAAAGATCAGACGGCTGAGGATATCGCGGCCAATGGTATCGGTGCCCAGCAGGAACTGCGATGACGGGCTTTCCCAGACCTTTCCGACGATGGCATCCACCGGATAGGGCGCCAGAAAATTGGCAAAGACGGCAGTGAAAACGAACAGTCCGGTCAGGATAAGGCCGATCAGGGCCGAAAACGGTAACTTCATTTCGGATGCCTCAGCCGCGGGTTGGCGATGATGCCGACAACGTCAGCCAGAATGTTCAGCCCGATATAAACGGCGGCAAAGATGATCCCCACCGCCTGCACCACCGGCAAGTCACGCTTGGCGACGTGATCGACCAGATATTGCCCCAGCGCGTTATAGCTGAACACCACCTCGACCACGACCACCCCCACCACCAGATAGGCAAGGTTGATCACCACCACGGCGATGATGGGCGCGATGGCGTTGGGCAGGGCGTGGCTCCAGATGATCTGCATCGGGGTCAGGCCCTTCAGTTCGGCGGTTTCGATATAGGCCGATTGCATGACGTTGAGGATGGCGGCGCGCGTCATCCGCATCATATGGGCCAGAACCACCATCACCAGCACGATCACCGGCAGCGCGACCGCATGCAGGCGTTCGAAAAAACCCATGCCCGGGAACACCATCGCCACCGGCTGAAAGATCGGGATCAGCTGCGTCAGAAGATAGATGACGAAATAGGCCGCCACAAATTCCGGCAAGGAAATCGTGGCCAGCGTCACCCCGGAAATCAGCTTGTCCGGCCAGCGCCCGTTATAGCGCGCGGCGATCAGGCCCAGGATGACAGCCAGCGGGACAGAGATGATGCCCGCACAGGCGGCCAGAAAGAACGTGTTGCCAAAGCGTTGGCCGATCGACTTGGCGATATCCTGACCATTGGTCAGCGCTACGCCCAGATCGCCGGTCAGGGCATGGCCCAGCCAGGTGAAATAGCGCGTCAGCGGCGGCTCGTTCAGGCCCAGCTGTTCACGCAGGTTGGCCAGCGAAGTTTCCGTCGCCGACTGGCCCAGAATCGCCTGGGCGGTATCGCCGGGCAACATGTCCACGCCGATGAAGATGACGAAAGACACGGCCAACAGCAAAAGCAGGCCCAGCGCAATGCGCTGAGCCACAAGTTTGAGGATCGGGTGCACTCTGCCCCCCGATCAGGCGTTCAGCCAGCACATCGACAGTGCCTTGCCGTTCATCAGCGTGCCTGCCGGGTTCGGAATCCAGCCGCCGACTTCGGCACGGCGCCCTTCGACAAAGTCGTTGAACATCGGGCAGATCAGACCGCCGGTGTCGCGCACGATATAGGCCATTTCCGAATACATCGCCTTGCGCTTGGCCTGGTCCAGCTCGCCACGTGCTGCAATCAGCAGCTCGTCGAAATGGGGGTCTTTGAAGGCGGTGTCGTTCCATTCGGCGGTAGACAGATAGGCGGTCGAATACATCTGATCCTGCACCGGACGCCCGCCCCAATAGCTGGCGCAGAACGGGGCCACGTTCCAGACGTTCGACCAGTAGCCATCATCGGGCTCCAGCTTGATTTCCAGCGGGATGCCTGCCGCATTGGCCGAAGCCTGGAACAGCTGCGCCGCCTCGACCGCGCCGGGGAAGGCACCCGGAGCCACTTGCAGCACGATGGGAGAGCCGTCATGGCCGGATTTCTTGTAGAAATCGCCCGCCGCCGCCGCATCGTATTCGCGCTGCGGGATGGTGTCGTCAAACAGCGGATAGGCGCCGTTGATCGGGAAGTCGTTGCCGCGCGAACCCATGCCGCCCAGGATCTTGTCCACCTGTTCCTGCCGGTTGATCGCCATTTTCAGCGCCATGCGCAGATCGTTGTTGTCAAACGGCGCGGCGTTGGTGCGCATGATGAACACATAATGGCCCGGGCCCGCGGCGCGTTCGATCTTGACCGCCTCGACACCCGCCAGCATCTCGACGATCTTCGGGTCGATCCGGGTCATCATGTGGATCTGGCCCGACTGGATTGCCGCCGTGCGCGCGGTGTTGTCGTTGATCGACAGCACTTCGACGTTGTCGGCATGGGCGCGGGTGGAATCGAAATAGTTCGGGTTGCGTTCGAAGGTGGCGCGGACGCCCGGTTCGAATTCAACAATCTTGTAGGCCCCGGCGCCGATACCAGCAGTGGGGTTATCCACGCCGCCGCCAGGCTGGATCAGCAGGTGGTAATCGGCCATCAGGAACGGCAGGTCGGCGTTGCCGGCCTCCAGCGTCAGCGTCACCATGTCGCCTTCGGCCTTCATTTCCTTGATGCCTTTGACCAGCCCCTGCGCGCCCGACTGCGATTTGTCGTCGGTGTGGCGTTTCAGCGTTGCCACCACGTCGTCAG
>CAMFLG010000239.1 GCA_945957495.1 uncultured Pseudorhodobacter sp.
TCTCGTGGGCTCGGAGATGTGTATAAGAGACAGAGATTCGACTGTGACTTTGTGAAATCAGACGTCAACTCAATAAGGTCAGAAAACCCCTCTTGAAGATGTATGTTCAATTCCAGTATTCCAAAGGTATCAAGCTCAGACGGGATAATAGAATTCAAGATGTCATTTTCCGCCTCGGCGGTTAAATCAGAGCTTACTAAGGGGCTTACTGGCCGGGAGCCTTGTAAAGATCCAACAGTGCGTATTTCATCGACGCAGGATGCTAAATGCTTGGTTAGGCTTGTTCTAAATGCTTCCAAGTCAGTGAATTCATCATATTTAGAAATCTTCTCTACAAGCTTCTTGAAATTGTGAACAAGAAGAAGTTGCTCCGCATCAAGCCTGTCGCTGGAGTGCCTAGGATCCTTAAAGTACAGCATTATCTTCGGCTCAGAACCAGTACGTTCCCTTCGCTCTCGAGCAATTTGAAACTCTTCTTCTGTTCCAGACGAGTATTGCTCTGTCCGGCTCCCAAAACGGCCGCATAAGATACCGACAAAAATATCATAGTCGTCACCGATTTGTTCATTGATAATCGCTTGCGGTTCCTTGCCGAAGTCAGGTCTTACGTCTTTCTCGTATCGCAGCGGCTCAAGTCTAAACCCTTCCCTCTTCCCCCGGAGGTCATTGACTTGTGTAATCGCTTCAATGACAGCCCTCCTTTCTTCGCCAAGGTCTGATGGAGAAGAAATGAACACTGAAAACACCTCAACACTCTTGCCCAAATCGCTGTTCCTCTAGAATTGTCGGAGAACTATGCTACTGCAACATACCCCTGTAAAGTCCTCACCCCGTAACCCCCAACCGGGCCGTCATCTCTTCGCGGATCAAGACCTGCAAAATGAACGGCGTGGAGCCGCGTGCCTTGCTGGCCACACCGCTTGCCGTCCTCCTCAAAAGCCACAAGCAGCGCCAGATCACCGACCTGTTTTCGTGGAACTCCGCCGTTCCGGTGTGAAGCCTCATGCGGTCGCCGGACTGGTCCCCGACCTTGCCCCCCCGCAGGTAACGTCACGTCCCGCCATCGCTTTTCCTTGGCAATGCCCGCGTTTTTTGCGCAATCTTGCACGACAAAGAGGGCCGCCCGATCCGGCCCCACCGCAAACAGGTCTTGGGGAGGACATCATGGGAAGTTTCGCTTCGCGCGAAGACGTGGCCGCAATGCAGGCCGAGGCCACCTGGCCAGAGCGCGCCGTTGCCCATTCGATCTATGACTATCTGTCCAAAACCCGCGCCGCGCATGGCACCCGCCCCGCGGCCAGCTTTCAGCTGTTGTCTGGCCCCGGCGACAAATCCCTGACCTACAGCTGGAACCAGCTGCACGCCCATGTGACGCAAGCCGCCAACATGTTCCGCGCGCTGGGCATCGGCGAAACCGATGTGGTGGCCTATGTGCTGCCCAACGCCATGGAAACCATCGTCACCCTGCTGGCGGGGGCGGTGGCGGGCATCGTCAACCCGGTGAATCCGCTGCTGGAATCCGAACAGATCTCGTCTATCCTGCGCGAAACCCGGGCAAAGGTCGTCGTCACCCTCAAGGCCTTTCCGAAAACCGATCTGGCGCAAAAGGTGGCCGAGGCTGTGCGCCACGCCCCCGGGGTGAAAACCGTGCTGGAGGTGGATCTGGCGGGCTACCTTGCCCCGCCGAAAAGCTGGATCGTCCCGTTCATCCGGCCGCGATACCACCTGCATCACGCGGCTGCGGTGAAGAATTTCAACACCGAATGCGCCAAATACCCGGCGGATCGGCTGAGTTTCCCCGACCGCACCACCGACCATGTTGCCGCCTATTTCCACACCGGCGGCACCACCGGCATGCCCAAGGTCGCCCAGCACCGCGCGCAGGGCATGATCTACAACGGCTGGCTGGGCGCGCGCCTCTTGTTCCGCGAAACCGATGTGGTGATGTGCCCGCTGCCGCTGTTCCACGTCTTTGCCGCCTATCCGATCCTGATGTCGATGCTGGGATCGGGCGCGCATGTGGTTTTCCCCACCCCCGCAGGCTATCGCGGCGATGGCGTGATGGACAATCTGTGGAAGCTGATCGACCGCTGGAAAGTCACCTACCTTGTCACCGTGCCCACAGCGATTTCCGCCCTGCTGCAACGCCCGGTGAATGCCGATACCAAGACCCTGCGCGGCGCGTTTTCCGGCTCGGCGCCCTTGCCCGTCGATCTGTTCAACCGGTTTGAAAAGATCACCGGGGTGCAGATTGTCGAAGGCTACGGGTTGACGGAATGCACCTGCCTTGTCTCGGTCAACCCGCCGGACGGCAACAAGAAAATCGGTTCGGTCGGTTTGCCCTTCCCGCATACCGAGGTGCGCATCGTTGCCACCAACCCCGATGGCAGCCCGAGGATCTGCGGCGTGGACGAGGTGGGCGAGATCTGCGTTTCCAACCCCGGCGTCTATCCGGGCCATACCTATACCGAGGCGGCCAAGAACAAGAACCTGTTCTGGGACACTGATTTCCTGCGCACCGGCGATCTGGGCCGCATGGATGCGGATGGCTATCTGTTCATCACCGGTCGGGCCAAAGACCTGATCATCCGGGGCGGCCATAACATCGACCCCGCCATCATCGAGGAAACCCTGATGCGCTGTGAAGGCGTGGGTTTCGTTGGCGCCATCGGTCAGCCCGATGCCCATTCCGGCGAATTGCCCTGCGCCTATGTCGAACTGGCCAAGGGTGCCACGCTGACCGTCGCCGATCTGAACACCTTCGCGCGCCAGCACATCCACGAACGCGCCGCCCTGCCGAAATATATCGAGATCATGCCGGAACTGCCGAAAACCGCTGTTGGCAAGGTGTTCAAACCCGATCTGCGCCGCCGCGCCATCATCCGGGTGTTTGACGAGGCGCTGGCCAAGGCCGGTCTGGCCGTGCATGTCGAAGAGGTTGTCGAGGATAAGAAACGCGGCCTCGTCGCCCGCCTGAAACACACGCCCGGGGTCGAGGATGCCGCCGTCGCCGCCGTTCTGGGCCAGTTCGCCCAAGGCTGGGATTGGGCAGCCTAAGCCCACCCTCTGCATCCGCGCACATGACAGTGTTTTTCATTTGCGATTTCAGCGAAACTGCCTGATCTTCTTCACATGATCGTGAGGGAGATTTGGGTCATGAACCGTTTGAAAACAGCATTGTCCGTTCTGGCGTTGGGCTGTGTGGCGCTGCCCGCCCTGGCCGACCCGGTTTCAACCAGCCTGTATAAATACAAACACTGGGAAGTTGAGGCCGTGCAGTATGACGATGGCAGCATCTCTTGTCTGGCAGAGGTGGATGCGGGCACCGACAGTTTCACGATCTGGGTCAATCAGGATCAATCCCTGCGCCTGCAATTCTATTCCACCTCGTGGGAGTTTGGCGAGGGTGACACCGCCGACCTGCGCGTCAAGATCGACCGTCGCTCGCCCTGGACGCTGACCGGGGCCGAACTTTACAAGAACTCGATTCTGTTCGATCTGCCCGACTCCGACGCATCGGTTAATTTCCTGGTCGAGGTGGCGCAGGGCCAGCGCGCCTATCTGCAAACCGCGTCGGGCGAACCGGTCATCGACTATTCGCTGCAAGGGTCCAAAGCGTCGATGAACGCACTGATCGAATGCGGCAACGCTATTCGCTGATGCGGCAATGGGGATAGGCAAGGGCGGCGCTGTGCCGCCCTGTTCTAAAGCCTGTCTGGTTAACACGGAATCGAAAATCGCTGCCTCTCGCTTCGCTCGACCGCGAATTTCGATCCGCATGTATCAATGAAAACCAGACAGGCCCTAGGCCGTTTTGCCATCGTGGCTGCAGATCGCGCCATAGGTTTCGGGCCGCCGGTCGCGCCAGGTGCCCCAGCTTTCGCGGTAGGTCTTTATCGCATCCAGATCGACCGTTGCGGTCAGATGCGTCTCGTCCGTCCGGTTCGCCTCGGCCATCATCCCGCCGGTATGGTCGGCGATGAAGGATGACCCGTAAAAGGTCATCTCCAGGTTCGGCCCACGTTCCACCCCCACCCGGTTTGACGCGACCACCGGCATGATATTGGCCGCCGCATGGCCCTGCATGGTGCGCTGCCAGTGCCGGGCGCTGTCAATATCGGGCTGGCCGGGTTCATTGCCGATGGCGGTGGGGAACAACAGCACCTCTGCCCCCTTGATCGCCAGCGCCCGCGCGGTTTCCGGGAACCATTGATCCCAGCAGATGCCGCAGCCGACCTTGGCGAATTTGGTATCGAACACCAGAAAACCGCTGTCCCCGGGGGTGAAGTAGTATTTCTCTTCATAGGCGGTGAAATGCGGAATATGCGTCTTGCGGTAATTGCCCAAGATGGCGCCATCGGCATCCACCATCGCCAGCGCGTTGAAGAACGTATTGCCCGCCCGTTCGTAATAGCTGACCGGCAACACCACCCCCAACCGTTTCGCCAGCGCCGCGAAATGCTGCACACCGCGATCCTCGGCCAGATGTTTGGCGTGTTTGGTGTGGGCGAAATCCTTTTCGATGCAGAAATACGGCGTCTGGAACAGCTCTTGCAGCAGGATGATCTGCGCGCCGTCCTCTGCCGCGCGGATCACCTGCGCCTCGGCCTTCTGGATGTTTTCATCCAGATCCCAGCTGCAGGCCATCTGCGTGGCGGCCAATGTTACTTTTGCCATGATGCTCTCCTTGCCTGCGCCAAGGTGCAGAGCCGCCCTGAAACTGTCAAGCCACCGCACCCGGATCGGGGGCAGGGGTTAACCGTTGGTAAATTTGGGCATTTCGGGTGTTGAAAACAAAGGGAAAAAAATGTCGCACGCGTGCGACATCACATCAGCGCCGTATCCATCCAGATCGTCACCGGCCCGTCATTCGACAGGCTGACATCCATATCCGCGCCAAAAATCCCGTTTGCCACGGCGATGCCTTCGGCGGCAATCCGGGTCGAGAAATATTGGTAAAGCCGGTTTCCCTCGTCCGGGGCGGCGGCATAGGAAAACCCCGGCCGGTTGCCGCGCAGATCGGCGGCAAGGGTGAACTGGCTGACAATCAGCGCCGCGCCGCCGATATCCTTGACCGACAGGTTCATCTTGCCCGCATCGTCCTTGAAGATGCGCAGCTTGGCGATCTTGGCGGCCAGCTTGTCTGCCTCGGCCTCGGTATCACCCTGCATGGCGCAGATCAGGATCAGCAGGCCCGCCCCGATCTGCCCCACCACCGCGCCGTCAACCGTGACGCAGGCGCGGGAAACCCGCTGCAGAACCGCCCTCACAATTCATGCGCCCAAGGCGGGTTCGCCCCGGGGCGCGAGCAGGTGATTGCCGCCGCCCGCGTCCCCAAACTCAGCGCGTCGCGCAGGGCGTCATCCGACAGGGTTGCCACGGCGGATTTGCTGAGCAAACCGGCCCGGTCCAGCGCCGCCAGAAAGCCCGCGTTGAAGGTATCCCCGGCGCCGACCGTATCGGCCACCACGATCTTGGGTGCCGCCACCGAAACCGCCCCCCGCGCGGTGTAGGCTG
>CAMFLG010000240.1 GCA_945957495.1 uncultured Pseudorhodobacter sp.
TCGCCCGCGCCCACCTGCGCCGCCGCACTGGCCAGTCGCCCGACCGGACGGCTGAGGCGTTCGGCGAACCACAGGCCCAGCCAGACCGCCGCCAGCACAAGGATCAGCGCAAAGCCCAGATAAAGCAGACCAAAGTTGAACAGCACCGTGCCGCGTTCGGATTCCAGTTGCTGATACAGCCGCACGGTTTCCTTGGTTTCATCCAGCAAGGACAGAATGCCGCCATCGACCTTGCGCGAGACATAAAGATAGCGGTCCGCGAAGGCATCCAGATGCACGAGGGCGCGGAATTCATCATTCGCCCAATCCTGAATAACCACGATCTCGCCGTCTTTGGCGCGTTGCAGTTGATCGGCGGTCGGCGGATCGAAATCAAACAGATAGGATCGTTCACCGCGGGTTTTCAGCGTGCCGCCACCATCGACCAGAAACACCTCTTTCAACCCGCGCTGCACCGAGGCCTGCCCCTGCGTCAGAAACGGGCGCACCTGATCGTCCTTCAGGAAGAAGGATTTCTGCTTGGCCAGGTTCAGATAGGCGGCAAAGGCCTTGGCATCCTCGACCAGACCCTTGGTCTGTTCATCCTCATAGGCCTGTGCCGCCGACAGCGAGGCGCCAACGACGTTGCTGACCCGTTCGGAAAACCAGCCCTCCAGCCCGATATTCACCGTCAGCACGGCAAAGACCGCCACAAGGATGGTGGGCACCAGTGCGACAAAGGCAAACACCCCGGTCAGGCGCATGTGCAGACGCGAGCCTGCCGATTGCGAGCGGCGGTCGGCGATCATCCGCATCACGCGCGCCAGCACAAGGGCCGCAACGACAAGGATATAGACCAGATCGGCCAGCAGAATCAGCCGCAGCGCCTGCGAGCTTGCGCCGAGGTTGAACGGCCCCAGCGCCATGAAGGTTGCGACGGCCAGCACAGGGCCCAGAAACACCAGCCCAAAGGTCAGGGCGTTCTGCACCCGGCGCCTGCGCCGGAGCCGCGAAAGCTGGGTCCAGATATTGGTGTTGAAGGCGCGCTGCACTGTTGTCCCGTTCAATATCCGGGAAAACCTGCGTCTTCCCCGCCACCGCCCGTGTCCTTTGCGCCACGTCACGCACAAGACACGATTGCTGTGGCGGTTTTACATCAGTTTGCGGCGGCGTGTCACCTGAATATCGAGGTCGGTGATCTTTTTACGCAAGGTATTGCGGTTGATGCCAAGAAGATCGGCACATTTGGCTTGGTTGCCGCCCGTTGCATCAAGGGCAATCTCGATCAGAGGCACCTCGATTTCGCGCAAAATCCGGTCGTAAACCCCGGCGGGTGGAAGTTGGCCGCCGTGCAGATCGAAATAGCGTTGCAAATGGCGCGCAACCGAGGCGGACAGTTTTTCACCCTCGACCCCGCCAGAGCGGGCGGTCTGCATCGGGGCGCTGCTGCCCAAGGCTGCCAGAACTTCGGCCTTGCTGATCTCTGCCTCGGGGGCCGTGACCAACAGACGTTTCAGCAGGTTTTCCAACTGCCGGACGTTGCCGGGCCAAGGGAAGGCGCGCACAAAGGCCATGGCATCGGGCGAGAGGCGGCGCTGAATGCCCAGATCACGTTCGCCCCGGCCGAGGAAGTGTTCGGTCAGCAGCGGGATGTCTTCGACCCGTTCGCGCAGCGGCGGCACCGACAGGGTGACACCGCCCAGACGGTAGTACAGGTCTTTGCGGAACTTGCCCGCCTCCATCCGCGCGGCGAGGTCGGTTTGCGAGGTGGCCATGATGCGCGGGGCGTGTTCGCCCATCACATCCAGCATCCGCACCAGCCGGGCCTGCGCGTCATCGTCGAAATCGGCCACCTCATCCAGCACGAGACTGCCGCCCTTGGCGCGCGACAACAGCGAGGCGATGCCATCGACACCGGCCAGATCAGCGGCCTGCGCGGTGACGAAGGGTTGGCTGCGACGATCGGAAAAATCGTGAACGGCGCGGGCGATCAGCGATTTGCCGGTGCCGGATTCGCCCGAGATCAGCACGGGCAGATCGGCGTTCATCACCCGTGCGACAAGCCGGTAGAGCGCCTGCATCGCCGGGGTGCGCCCGACCAGCGGCAGATCGTCCACCGCCTCGCGCGGGGCAAGGCTGGGTTTGGGGGCCATACGCTTGCGGTCCAGCGCGCGGGCCGACCGTTTCATCAGATCGGGCAGATCAAACGGCTTGGGCAGGTAATCGAAGGCCTCAGCCTCGGCGGCCTGAATGGCGGTCATGATGGTGTTTTGCGCCGAAATCACGATCACCGGCAGACCGGGGCGCAGTTTTGATATCTGCGGCAGCGCATCCAGCCCGTTGCCATCGGGCATGATGACATCGGAAATCACCAGATCGCCTTTGCCCTCTTCGACCCAGCGCATCAACGTCATCATGCTGGAGGTGGCATGCACCTTGCAGCCTGCGCGCGTCAGGGCCTGCGTGAGCACCGTGCGAATGGTGCGGTCGTCATCGGCGACAAGGATGGTGCCATCCATCAATCAAACTCCTCGGGAAGCCCGCGCGGGGCGAGCGGTAGGGAAATGCGGAACACCGTGCGACCGGGGGCGGAATCGACAGAGATCCAGCCTTCGTGGTCGGAGATGATCTTTGAGACGAGTGCCAAGCCCAGCCCGGTGCCGTTTTCGCGACCCGAGACGAAGGGTTCGAAGATGTCGGCAACGATTTCGGGCGGGATGCCGGGGCCGTCGTCGATGATTTCCACCTGCAACGGCAGGGCGGCGCCGGTGCCGTCCTTGCGGCGGCGGCGCAGGGAATGGTCGTAAAAGCTGTGCAGGCGGATGGTGCCGCCTTGCGGGCCTGCCGCCTCGGACGCGTTTTTCAACAGGTTCAGGAAAACCTGCATCAGCTGATCGGTGTCAGCATAGGTGTTGGGCAGCGAGGGGTCGTAATCCTCGACAATCTTCATATGCGCGCCAAAGCCGACAAGGGCAGAGCGGCGGGCGCGGTCAAGCGCGTCGTGCAGGTTGACCGAGCGGCGGGCGGGCGGGCGCAGGTTGCCGAACTGTTCCACCTGCTCCAGCAGTTTGACGATGCGGCGGGTTTCTTCAACAATCAGGTCGGTCATTTCCTGATCTTCGGGCGAAAGCCCCATCGCCAAGAGTTGCGCCGCACCTGAAATCCCGGCAAGCGGGTTCTTGATTTCATGCGCCAGCATTTCGGCCATGCCGATGGCGGATTTCGCGGCGGTGCTGACATGCATAGCGCGGCCCAGCCTGTCGGCAATCTCACGCGGAGAGATCACCAGAATCAGGTGGCCCGGGGCGTCTTGCAGGGGGGCGAGTTGCAGCGCGCAGGGCACGGGGGCGCGCTCACCTGTGGTGACATCGGCCTCGGCAATAAACAGCGGGGAGAGGTGCGTTCGCACCCGCGCCATTGCGGTATCCATGGGCGCGTCGATGGACAGCCGGTCCAGCACCGGATGACCGACAAGGCTTTTGTGCGAGGCGTTCAGGAAGGTTTCCGCGGGCGGGTTCACGTCGATGATCCGGCCCGACGGCCCGACGATCAGCGCGGGCAGCGGCAGCGATGCCCAGAGTGCGGAACTGCTGACAAGGTTCATGCCGCGACCTGCCGATCCGCGAAACTGTCGCGCAGAAGTGCCATCACCACGGCAGGATCGCGCGCGGTCAGGATGGCGTCGCGGTGGGTCTGCGCATCTGCGGCCTCCAGATACCAGCCCAGATGTTTGCGGGCGACCTTCACGCCCAGATCGGTGCCATAAAAGCCAAGGATCTGATCGTAATGGTCAATCACCAGATCGGCCAGGACCGCGCCGGTGGGGATTTGCGGTGCAGGCGTGCCATGCAGCGCGGCGGCAATTTCCGCCAGACGCCAGGGCGCGCCTTGGGCGCCGCGCCCGACCATCAGGCCATCGGCGCCGGATTGCGCGAGCGCGGTACGGGCACTGGCGATATCAACGATGTCGCCGTTGGCAATGACGGGAATCGCGACGGCGTCCTTGACCGTGCTTATGGCGGACCAATTGGCGGCGCCTTTGTAGAACTGGCAGCGGGTGCGGCCGTGAATGGTAATCATCTGCACGCCCGCGCCTTCGGCGCTGCGCGCGATGTCGGCGGCGTTCAGGCTGTTGTCATCCCAACCCAGCCGGGTTTTCAGCGTGACCGGGATCGTCACAGCGCCCACGACCGCCTCGATCAGGCGCAGGGCCAGATCGGGTTCCTTCATCAGCGCCGAGCCGCAGGCACCATTGCCGCCGCTGGCCGTGACCCGTTTGGCCGGGCAGCCCATGTTGATATCGATGATCTGGGCGCCCTGCCCTTGCAGATAGCGCGCGGCCTCTGCCATCCAATAGGGATCGCGGCCCGCCAGTTGCACCGAGGTAGCCGCCTCGCCAAAGCCCAGTTCCGCCCGGGCGCGCGCCAAAGGCTGTGCGCGCATCACATCTTCGCTGGCGACCATTTCCGACACCACCAGACCCGCGCCAAAGCGCGCCACCATCCGGCGGAACGGCAGATCGGTGATGCCGGCCATCGGGGCCAGAATCACCGGGGGGGCCAGAGTGATTTCTCCAAGCTTCGGGAACATCGTGTCTCCTGCGTTCAGTCTGATCCTGCGCCTTGCCCAGGGCATATCCAAGGGCTGTGACAGGGATTTATGCCCTATTTCTGTGCATTGCACAATTAACAGGCGTTTGTGCCGCATTTCGCAGCGAGATTGTCAGCCCGCGCTGCCTGGCCTAAACAGGCAGCATGATCAATGACCAGACCACAGCCGTAATCATCACCGCTGCCGGGCGCGGGCTGCGCGCCGGGGGCGACATTGCCAAACAGTGGCAAGGTCTGGCGGGAAAACCGGTGGTTGCCCATACGCTTGCCGCCTTTGCCGGGATGCGCTGTGTTCTGACCGTGCATCCGGATGACCGCGCGCGGGCAGAGACGTTGGGCAGTGGGGCAGAGATTGTGCTGGGCGGGGAAAGCCGTGCGGCATCGGTGCGCAATGCGCTGGAGGCGCTGGCCGGACAAGGCGTTGCGCGGGTGTTGATCCACGACGGCGCGCGACCTTTGGTTTCTGCTGCGGTGATCGCGCGGGTTCTGGCAGCGTTGCAGCGCCATGCGGGGGCGGCACCTGCGCTGGTGGTGACGGATGCGTTGTGGCTGGGCCAGAACGGTTTGGTGGCGGGCAGCCGCGACCGGACGGGGCTTTACCGGGCGCAGACGCCGCAGGGGTTTCATTTTGACGCGATTCTTGCCGCGCATCGGGCGTTTCAGGGCGATGCCGCCGATGACGTGCAGGTGGCGCGGGCGGCGGGGATTGACGTGGCCATTGTCGAGGGCGAGGAAGACAATCTGAAGCTGACCTATCCCGGCGATTTTGCCCGGGCTGAGGCGATCTTGAAAGGGCGTTAGATGGATTTGCGGGTGGGCAACGGCTTTGACGTGCATGCGTTTACGATGGGCGATCATGTCTGGCTGTGTGGGGTGAAGGTGCCGCATGGCGCCGGATTGGTCGGCCATTCCGATGCCGATGTG
>CAMFLG010000241.1 GCA_945957495.1 uncultured Pseudorhodobacter sp.
ATCTGGAACTGACCATGATGGGGGTCAAGACGCTGGAGGCGCAGATCGCCGATGGTACGGCGAAGGTTGAGGGCGATCCGTCGATCCTGCTCAAGCTGGGCGCCACGATGGTGGATTTCGATCCGCGGTTCGAGGTGATGCCGGGCACCAAGGCACCCGCGCAGGTGGCGCATGTGGACCCGTTCGAGGCGCTGACCGGCAAGTCGATTTCGGAGTAACGGCTGGTGAAACAGGTTTCCGGGCGGGAATGGCCTGCCCGGGCGCCGCTGCATTGGTCTTGCCGTGCCCTGCAATCCGGACGTGATCCCTGCCGTCCGACGTTGTATCGTCTGCGCATGGAATCGCAGCGGAGAACAGGGCTTGCAGCAGATTGAAATTTCCTCACCCGCCGGGTTGCGGGCCGTGATCACGCCGTTCGGGGCGCGTTTGGTGCAGTTGTGGGTGCCGGACCGCGAGGGCCTGATGGCAGATATCGTGTTGGGGCATGACAGTGTTGACGACTATGTGACCCATGCGACCTATTTCGGGGCGACCTGCGGGCGCTATGCCAACCGCATCGTCAAGGGGCAGTTTGTGCTGGATGGGGTGGCCTATCAGCTGGATTGCAACGAGGGGGCCAATCATCTGCACGGCGGCCGCGACGGGTTTGATCGCAAGACCTGGGATGTGGTCAGCGCGGATGCGGCGCAGGTCACGCTGGCGGCGGCCTCGGCGGCGGGCGAGATGGGCTATCCCGGGGCGCTGCAGATGGCCGTGGTTTACCGGTTTGAGGGCGAGCGGCTGATCATCGAGATGACGGCCAGCACCGATGCGCCGACCATTATCAACATGGTGAACCACGCCTATTTCAACCTTGCGGGCCAGGGCAACGGCAATGTGCTGGACCATGAAATGCAGGTCGATGCCGGGTTTTACACGCCGGTGGATGCCGAATTGCTGACCACGGGCGAGGTGCTGTCGGTGGCGGGCACCGGGTTTGATTTTACCCAACCTCGCAGCCTGCGGGCGGGGATGCTGGGGCAGGCGGGGCTGGACCTCGGCTATGATCACAACTGGTGTCTGAATGCGCGGGCAGAGGCGCCTTGCGTGACGCTGCGCGACCCGGCGTCGGGTCGGCGGTTGCGGCTGTGGACGAATGTACCGGGGGTGCAGATTTACACCACCGGGCAGATGGCCAACGAGGTGCCGGGCAAGGCGGGCGCGCTGTACCGCCGCTTTGCCGGACTGACGTTGGAGACGCAGAAATTTCCCTGCAGCCCCAATCACGCGCATTTCCCGTCCTGCGTGCTGCGCCCCGGCCAAGCCTATGATCACCGTATGGAGTTCGCCTTTGATGCGGTGTGAGATCGCCTGAATAGGTGACAAAAATAATAGGCTTTACAATTCCTACTGTTTCGCTCAACTTATGCCCAAGCTAGGGCATGTGCCCGGATTCGAACGCATGAGGGGCAGCATGAAGGCGATGTGGTTTGACGATGCGACGCCGGTTCAGGGCGGGCAACCGCGCGGTGGCGCCCCGGTGGGGATGCTGGCCGAGTTGCCCGCCGTGGAAAAGGTGGCGATCTTGCTGCTGCGGCACTGGTGCGATGGCCCCGAGGGGCAGGCGCGCGTTGTCGATGATTTCACCATGACCTTTGGCACGCCGCGCGCCGATCACGAGTTGCATTGCTTTGCCAGCCTGATGCAGATCGTGCTGTCCGGGGGATCGCGCCCGCTGATGCGGCATGGCGTGGACTGCGGCTGTTTTGGCGGCGATGAAAGCGCCTTTGCCCAGATGATGGCCGCCGTTGCGGCAGGCGAGCGCGAAGATGCGCTGATCTTTGCGCTGGCCCTGATGACCCCGGCGGCGGCCTTTACGGCCATTGCCGCCGCCGAGCCGGTGGGGCGGGGTCTTTTGACCTTTGCCAGACTGTTACGCCAGACCGATACTTCCGACTTCATCCGACATTGAGAGGACAACGATGCGCCCGACCCTGATTGCGGCTTTTGCCACCACGACGCTGACCGCTTTTCCCGGCTTTACCGCCACCCCTGCCGAGGTGGTGACAACCTATGCCGACATTGCCGAGGCGACCTATGGCGACAGCCTGACCACGGCGCAGGCGCTGCAAGTGGCGGTGGACGCGCTGATTGCCGCGCCGTCGGAGGAGGCTATGCAGGCGGCCCGCACGGCCTGGCTGGCGGCGCGGGTGCCCTATCAGCAATCCGAGGCGTTCCGTTTTGGCAACCCGATTGTGGACGATTGGGAAGGCCGGGTGAATGCCTGGCCGCTAGATGAAGGGCTGATCGACTATGTGGACGACAGCTATGGCGAGTCGGAAGAAAACCCGCTGTCCGATCTGAACGTGATCGCGACGCCGAAGTTCACACTTTCGGGCAAGGCCATCGACGCAACCCAGATCACGCCTGAATTTCTGTCCAACACCCTGCAAGAGGCCAATGGCATCGAGGCGAACGTGGCCACGGGCTATCACGCCATCGAATTCTTGCTGTGGGGGCAGGATCTGAACGGCACCGGGCCGGGGGCGGGGAACCGCTCTTACACCGATTATCTGCAAGGCGACGGCTGTACGCATGGAAACTGTGACCGCCGGGCGGCCTATCTGAAAGCCGCGACGGATTTGCTGGTGACGGATCTGCAGGAAATGGTGGCGAACTGGACGGCGACGGGGGCGGCGCGTGCGGCTGTTACCACCGACCCCACCGCCGGGTTGCAGGCGATTCTGACCGGGATGGGCAGCCTGTCTTATGGTGAATTGGCCGGGCAGCGGATGAAGCTGGGCCTGATGCTGAACGACCCGGAAGAAGAGCATGACTGCTTTTCCGACAACACCCACAACAGCACCTTCTATGACGGGCTGGGGATTCAGAACGTTTATCTGGGGCATTACAAGCGCATCGACGGTACTGAGGTAAGCGGCGCGTCGATTGCAGAGCTGGTGGCCGAGAAAGACGCAGCGACCGATGCACAGTTGCAGGCCGAACTGGCCGCCACGATGGTTGCCCTTGGTGCGATCAAGACGGCGGCAGAGGGCGGCATGCATTACGATCAGATGATTGCGCCCGGCAACGCCGAAGGCGATGCGCTGGTGATGGGGGGGGTGAATGCGCTGATGACGCAGACCGCCTCGATCCAGCGGGCGATGAGCGTGCTGGGCCTGAGCGGCGGGTCGATCGAAGGCTCTGACAGCCTTGATAACCCGAACGCCGTGTTCCAGTAGACAAAACCCAGCCGGGCGTTCCAGAGGTGGGCCGCCCGTTTTGCAGATCTGACCCAACCCCCAAGGAAGACCAAGATGTACCGCGCCGTATTGATCCTGCCGTTGCTGGCAAACGCCGCCATGGCGCAGACGCTGGATGACCGGCATTTGCCCGTGGTGCCGCGCACGCCGGAAGAGGCGGCCCGGATCGCCGTTGTTGTCGCCCCGACCGAGGAATTCACCAAGCCCGAGAAGTTTGAGGAAAAGCCGGGTGGCGCGGCATCGGTTCGGGCGCGGCCGACGACGGATGCGTTTTCGATCCCCTCGGGCAATATGGCATTTGAGCGTGAGGCGGATTTCAAGCTGGGGGATGGGTTGTTCCGCAAGACCTGGGTGCCTGCGCCGTCGTCCACCAAGGCGTCGGACGGGTTGGGGCCGCTGTATAACGCGCGCGGCTGTCAGGATTGCCATTTGAAGGACGCGCGCGGGCATGTGCCGGATGGGCCGGATGCAAGCCGGGTGTCGATGTTTTTGCGCCTGTCGGTGCCGGGGGGCACGGCGCCTACCGAGATTGCCGATTATCTGGCCACGCTGCCAGAGCCTACCTATGGCGGGCAGTTGCAAGATCTGGCGGCAGAGGGCCATGCTGCCGAAGGCCAGATGCAGATTTCCTACAGCGATGTGCCGGTGACTTTGGCCGATGGCACGGTGATCACCCTGCGCAAGCCCAGCTATTCAATCAGCGATCCCGGCTATGGCGCGTTTTCGCCCGATCTGATGATCAGCCCGCGCGTGGCGCCGCAGATGATCGGTTTGGGGCTGTTGGAGGCGATCCCGGCGGCGGATATTCTGGCGCATCAAGACCCCGATGATGCCGATGGCGACGGGATTTCCGGGCGCGCGGCGATTGTGATGAGCGCGGAATATGGCGTGCCAATGCTGGGCCGCTTTGGCCTGAAGGGCGGCGCGCCGACGATCAAGGAACAGTCGGCGGGGGCGTTTTCGGGCGATATGGGGCTTTCGACCTGGCTGCATCCGGCACCATCGGGCGATTGCACGGCGGGCGAGGCGGATTGTATGGCGGCGCCTGCCGGGCAGGAAGAAGGTGTGCGCGACGGGCTGGAGGTGGACCGGCAAAGCCTTGATCTGGTGACGTTTTACGCGCGCAATCTGGGTGTGCCGGAACGGCGCAATCTGAACGATCCGGCGGTGCTGCAGGGCAAGGAAGTGTTCTACAGCCTTGGCTGCACCTCTTGCCACACGCCGAAATATGTGACCAACCGGCTGGCCGACCAGCCCGAGCAAAGCTTTCAGCTGATCTGGCCCTATACCGACCTTTTGCTGCATGACATGGGTGATGGGCTGGCCGACAACCGCCCGGAAGGGCGGGCCACGGGCAGCGAATGGAAAACGCCGCCCTTGTGGGGGATCGGGCTGACCAAGCAGATCAACGGTCACGGAGAATTGCTGCATGACGGGCGGGCGCGTAATGTGCTGGAGGCGGTTTTGTGGCACGGTGGCGAGGCGCAGCCAGCGCGGGATGCGGTGGTGCAACTGTCAACCTCTGACCGCGATGCGCTGATCGCCTTTCTGGAGAGCCTGTAAGATGTATCGTCCATTCCTGTTGGCCATGGTCGTTGCCACCCCTGCCCTGGCGGATTTCCCGGCAGCCGTGCAGGGGGTGATCCTGCCCGGCTATGCCGATCTTGCCGCGAAAACGCAGGCCCTGTCGGACGCCGCGCAGCAAAGTTGCGATCCGCAGGCGCTGCAACCGGCGTTCAATGCGGCGTTTGATGCCTGGGTGGCGGTTTCGTACCTGCAATTCGGCCCGGTTGAGGAAAACGGCACCCGTCTGGCCATCGAATATTGGCCCGACCCGAAGGGGCAGGGCGCCAAGGCGCAGCGGGCGCTGCTGACCGGCGATCCGGCGCAGTTGACCCCCGACAACTTTGCCCAACAGTCGGTGGCGGCGCGGGGGTTGAGCGGGTTGGAGCGGCTGCTCTACCCGGCCAAACCCTATGAGGTGGATACCTGCCCGCTGATCCGCGCGACGGCAGCGGATCTGGCGCGGATGGCGGCCGAGGTGCAGGCCGGTTGGTTGGGCGGCTATGCCGATACCGTGCTGACGGCGGGGGCCAAGGGCAACAAGACCTTCCTGAGCCGGTCGGAAGTGCGGCAGTTGCTGTTCACCCAGATCGCCACGGGGTTGGAGTTTATTGTCGAGGAACAGCTGGGCCGCCCCTTGGGCACCTTTGACGAACCCCACCCAGAGCGGGCGGAATCCAAGGCCTCAGGCCGGTCGGTCCGCAATAT
>CAMFLG010000242.1 GCA_945957495.1 uncultured Pseudorhodobacter sp.
GGACGTGGCCTGGGTGGTGCGCGGCGGCGGCAATCCGCTGGCCTGGATTGAGGCGTTCAAAGGCCGGATCACAGCGGCGCATGTCAAGGATATCGCACCTAAGGGCGAGGCGCTGGCCGAGGATGGCTGGGCCGATGTGGGCCACGGCACGGTGGATTGGAAAACCATCATGGTGGCGCTGAACGCGGCGGGGGTTCGCCATTTCGTGATGGAACACGACAATCCGGCGGATGACCGCCGCTTTGCCAGCCGGTCGCTGGCAGCAACGAAAGGCTTTTGAGGGCATCATGGCAAATCTGGGCATTGGCATCATTGGATGCGGCAACATCTCGACCTCCTATCTGCGGCTGGCGCCTTTGTTCAAAGGGCTGGAAGTGCGCAGTGTCGCCGATGTGAACATGGAGGCGGCCGCCGCGCGCGGGGCGGAATTTGGCGTGAAGGCGCAGTCGGTTGAGGATCTGCTGGCCAACAAGGACGTGGATATGGTCATCAACCTGACCATTCCCGATGCGCATTACGCGGTGACGAAAAGCATTCTGGAGGCGGGCAAACACGCCTATTCGGAAAAGCCGCTGGTGTTGACGCTGGAAGAGGGCACCACCCTGCGCGATCTGGCAAAGGCCAGGGGCCTGTCGGTGGGCTGTGCGCCCGATACGTTTCTGGGCGGGTCGCATCAACAGGCGCGGGCGCTGATTGACGAAGGCCGCATCGGCACCGTCACGGCAGCGGTGGCGGCGGTGCAGAACCACGGGCCGGAGGGATGGCATCCGAACCCGGAGTTCTTCTTCCTGCCGGGGGCCGGGCCGATGCTGGACCTGGGGCCCTATTATGTGGCGAACCTGATCAACATGCTGGGGCCGGTGAAGCGGGTGGGGGCGCTGACCAGCAGCGCCACGCCGACACGGCGGATCGGGTCTGGCGCGCGGGCGGGGCAGGATATTCCGGTCAAGACGCCGACGAATATCCATGCGCTGCTGGAGTTTCACTCTGGCGCGACGGTGAACCTGACGACCTCGTGGGATGTGTGGTCGCACCGGCGTGGGCATTTCGAGTTTTACGGCACCGAAGGCACGCTTTATGTGCCCGATCCGAACTTTTTCGGCGGTGTCGTGGAAATGGCGGGGCGCGATGGGGTCGTTGCGGCGGTTGCGCCATGGGATCATCCGTTCGGGGTGGTGAACCAGAACCACAATGGCCGCGATCTGGCGAATTATCGCACGGCGGGGTTGGCGGATATGGCGCTGGCCACGATGGAAGGCCGCGACGCACGCTGTTCGCTGGAGCGGACCTTGCACGGGGTCGAGATCATGACGGCCTGCCTCAAGTCGGGTGAGACGGGCGAATTCGTGACGCTGACCACGAGTTGCACGCGGCCTGCGGCACTGGGCCCGGATGAGGCGCGCGCCTTGTTGCGTTGAGGTTGCGGAAAGGCCGGGGGGACTTCGCGTCCCCCCGGACCCCCCTGCGGAGTATTTGAGCCAATGTGAAAGGGCGGAGTGTGATCGAAAATCCGGTGTTGCGCGGCTTTCATGCCGATCCGTCGTTCTGCCGGGTGGGCGAGGATTACTATATCGCCACCTCGACCTTTGAATGGTATCCGGGGGTGCAAATCTACCATTCGCGCGATCTGGTGAACTGGGCGTTGGTGGCGCGGCCGTTGCGGCGGGCAAGTCAGTTGGACATGCGCGGCAATCCTGACAGTTGTGGCATCTGGGCGCCGTGCCTGAGCCATGCTGATGGCAAGTTCTGGTTGGTTTACACCGATGTCAAACGGCTGTCGGGGGCGTTCAAGGACGCGCATAATTACATCGTGACCTGTGAGACGATTGATGGCGACTGGTCGGACCCGATCTATGTGAACTCCTCTGGCTTTGATCCGTCGCTGTTCCATGATGCCGACGGGCGGAAGTATTTTCTGAACATGCGCTGGAACCATCGCGGGCCGGGATCGGGGCTGAATCCGGCGAATGATCTGTTTGACGGGATCGAGTTGCAGGAATGGCACCCAGAGCGCGGGCTTTTGGGTGAAGTTTCAACGATTTACCTGGGCACCGATCTGGGGCTGACCGAGGCACCGCATCTGTTTCAGCGCGGCGGCTGGTACTATCTGACCACGGCAGAGGGTGGAACAGGGTATGACCATGCGGTGACGATGGCGCGGTCGCGTGATCTGCGCGGCCCCTATGAGACGCACCCGCAAAAGCATCTGATGACGGCGCGGTTTGCCCCTGACAGCCCGCTGCAGCGGGTGGGGCATGGGCAATATGTTGAAGGGCCGGATGGGCGGGTCTGGCATTCCTTCCTGTGCGGGCGGCCTTTGCCCGGGCCGCATGGGCCGTTTTGCGCGCTGGGGCGCGAGGCGGGGGTCGCCGAATGCGAATGGCGCGAGGATGGCTGGCTGTACCTGAAGGGCGGCGGCATGGTGCCGCCCCTGACCGCGCCGGGCGCAGAGCGGGTGCCGGATGCAGCGGTGTCGCATGATTTTCGCGGGGCGGCATTGCCGGGCGAATTTCAGTGGCTGCGCACGCCTTATCCGGAACGAATATTCACTTTGAATGGGCAGGGCTTGCGCCTGATCGGACGGGAAAGCCTTGGGTCGTGGTTTGAACAGGCGCTGGTGGCGCGGCGGCAGCAGCATCATGCCTATCAGGCGGCCTGCGTGGTAAAGGCCGCGCCACCGAACTGGCAACGCGCGGCGGGGTTGACCACCTATTACAGCCGCCACAAGTTTCACGCCGCCCTGATCACGCATGAGGCGGGGGTGGGGCGTTGCGTGCGCATCGTCTCTTGTCCCGGTGATGTGAGCGAGGCGCTGGTGCTTTATCCGCTGGTGGCGGTGCCAGAGGGGCCGATCACCCTGTCGGTGCAGGTGGATCGGGCCACGCAGCAATTCTTCTGGGCGGCAGAGGGGCAGGCGGCCCAGGCGTTGGGGCCGGTGCTGGATGCCTCTGTCATCTCAGACGAGGGTGGGGTGGGTGAGCATGGGTCGTTCACCGGCGCTTTCGTTGGCATGCTGGCGCATGATCTGACCGGGCAGGGCTGGAGCGCGGATTTTACGCGGTTTGACTACGCGCCGCAGGGGTGAGGCCGGGATTTGATCACATCTTGCTTGCAACCCTCTGCCCGCGCGGCATAGTGGGGCGCTGAACAGAACAAGTGACGCCGCGATGACAGATGACGCCCGCAAGATCCCGACCCATGAGGTCACTTATACCCGCCTGCGCGACATGATCCTGTTCGGGATTCTGGAGCCGGGCCAGCCGGTGACGATTCAGGGGCTGACGGCGGATCTGGAGGCGGGGATGACCCCGGTGCGCGAGGCGATCCGGCGGCTGGCGGCGGAGGGCGCGCTGTTGCCGCAGGGCAACCGGCGGGTGGCGGTGCCGCGGCTTTCGGCGTCTGATCTGGATCAGGTGGCCTTTGCGCGCCTGACCATAGAGCCGCGTCTGGCGGAACTGGCGATGCCTGCAATTTCGGCCGATCTGATCGAGCGGCTGGAAAAGATTGACGCGGTGGTGGATGCCTGCATCCGCGCCGATGACGTTCCGGGCTATCTGGAAAGCAACCACGCCTTTCACTTCGCCATTTACGAGGCGGCGGGGGCGGGGGTGCTGCTGGACATCGCGCGGTCGCTATGGCTGCGCTTTGGCCCGTCGCTGCGGGTGGTTTCCTCGCAAAGCGGCGCGACGGAACTGCCGGATTCGCACAAAGAGGCGCTGGCCGCGATGCGGGCGAGCGATGCGGCGGGATTGGCGCGTGCGATCCAGCGCGACATTGCGCAGGGCATCGAACAGGTGAAGGCCGGACTGGCGGCTGGAAAAATTTGATCAAATTTCTTGCACAGCGGGTGATTTGATCATAATCTGCAGGAAAGCCCCCGGATTCGCAGGGGCCGCCCGCAGACTTTTCCGAAGGAGCCGCAGATGAACAAGATCACCAATCACATGCCGACCGCCGAATTGCAGGCGCTGGATGCGGCCCACCACATGCACCCGTTCACCGAAAACGCCGCACTGGCCAAGCGCGGTGCGCGGATCATGAAATCGGCCAAGGGGGTTTGGCTGACCGATACCGAAGGTCACAAGATCCTTGACGGTATGGCGGGCCTGTGGTGCGTGAACATCGGCTATGGCCGCAGCGAACTGGGCGATGTGGCCAAGCAGCAGATGGACGAGCTGGCCTATTACAACACCTTCTTCATGACCTCGCACATTCCGGCGATTGCGCTGGCTGCGAAGATTGCGGAACTGGCGCCGGGCGATCTGAACCATGTGTTCTTTGCCGGGTCAGGTTCGGAAGCCAATGACACCAATATCCGCATGGTGCGGCGCTATTGGGATATCAAGGGCCAATCGGAAAAGCGCATCATCATCGCGCGGCACAATGGCTATCACGGCTCTACCATGGGTGGCGGTTCGCTGGGCGGCATGAGCCCGATCCACGCGCATGGCGGCAAGATCGGTGGCATCGTTCACATTGGCGAGCCGAACTGGTGGGCGCAGGGCGGCGACATGACTCCCGAGGCGTTTGGTCTGATGCGGGCGCAAGAGCTGGAAGCGAAGATTCTGGAACTGGGTGTCGAGAATATCGCGGCATTCATTGGCGAGCCGATTCAGGGCGCGGGTGGGGTGATTGTGCCGCCGTCCACCTACTGGCCGGAAATTCAGCGCATCGTGGACAAATACGGCATCCTGTTGATCGCGGATGAGGTGATTACCGGGTTTGGCCGCACCGGCAACTGGTTTGGCAGCCAGACCTTCAACATCAAGCCGCATATCATGACCATCGCGAAGGGGTTGTCTTCGGGGTATCAGCCGATTGGCGGTTCGATCGTCTGTGACGAGGTTGCGGAAGTTCTGGGATCGAACGGCGATTTCAACCACGGCTACACCTATTCCGGGCATCCGGTGGCGGCGGCGGTGGCGTTGAAGAATCTGGAGATCATGCAGGACGAAAAGATTGTCGAGCATGTCCGCGATGTGGCGCACCCCTATCTGAAAGAACGCTGGACCGCGCTGATGGATCACCCGATGGTGGGGGATGCGCAGCTGGTGGGGCTTATGGGGTCGATCGCGCTGACGCCGAACAAGGAGACGCGGGCAAAGTTCGCCTCCGAGTACGGCACGGTTGGCTATCGTTGCCGCGAGCGTTGCTTTGCCAACAATCTGATCATGCGCCACGTTGGCGACCGGATGATCATTTCGCCGCCCTTGGTGATCACCCCGGACGAGATTGATATTCTGATCGAGCGCGCCAAGAAATCGCTGGACGAATGCTATGCCGGCCTGCAGGCCGACGGGCTGTTCAAATCGGCCTGAGGCGGTGATTTCAAAGGGGCCGCAAGGCCCCTTTTTGCCATGTCAAAGGAATGTCCCGGGCCGGGACATTTTTTTATTGTTTCGGATCAATGGGGTGCATGGGTTGATTCAGGGCGGGTTAACCATTTGTGGCGCGCCGTAGCAACTGTGTTTCAGCCGCTCTGTTTCACGAAATTTTTTCCGTCGCGTGCC
>CAMFLG010000243.1 GCA_945957495.1 uncultured Pseudorhodobacter sp.
ACGATGGCGAACACTGTAACTCCTCTGGTCGAGATGCGCGACATCTCGATCGCCTTCGGCGGCATCAAGGCGGTGGATCACGTCACCATCGACCTGCATCCGGGCGAAGTTGTGGGCCTGTTGGGCCACAACGGCGCCGGAAAATCCACGCTGATCAAATGCCTGTCGGGCGCCTACAAGGCGGATTCGGGCGAGATTTACATCAACGGCCAGCGGGCCGAGATCAACAATCCGCGCGACGCCCGCAGCTATAACATCGAGACGATCTATCAGACGCTGGCCTTGGCCGATAACCTTGATGCGGCCTCGAACCTGTTTCTGGGGCGTGAGATCGTTGGCGCCGGTGGCTTTCTGGACGACAGCGCGATGGAGGCGGAAACCCGCAAGATCATGGCGCGGCTGAATCCGAACTTCCGCAAGTTCAACGTGCCGGTGTCGGCGCTGTCGGGCGGGCAACGCCAGTCGGTTGCCATCGCGCGCGCGGTGTATTTCAACGCCAAGATCCTGATCATGGACGAGCCCACCGCCGCGCTTGGCCCGCAGGAAACCCAGATGGTGGCCGAGCTTATTCAGGAATTGAAGAAGCAGGGTCTGGGGATTTTCCTGATCGAACACGACATCCATTCGGTGATGAAGCTGTGCGACCGCGCCGTGGTGATGAAAAACGGTCAGCGCGTCGGCGCGGTGAATGTGAACGAGGTGACGGACGAGGATATCCTTGGCATGATCATCATGGGTAAGAAACCGCCGCAGGCGGTTTGATTTCCAAAGGCGCGGCGGGAACGCCGCGCCTTTTTTCAATGACAAGGATACATTGCGATGCTGCGCCGTCATTTCCTTGCCCTTGCCGGAACCACGGCACTGGCAAGCACCCTGCCCCTTCGTGCCTTTGCCGCCGCCACCGACCCGCGCGATGTGTTGCACACCTGGTATCGGCTGGTTCTGGAACTGGTGCGCCACACCGCCACCTATTCGCCGCCCGTGGCCAGCCGCGCCTTTGCCTATCTTGCCATCGCCAACTATGAGGCCTTCGCCTCGGGTGGCGGAATGCAAAGTCTGGCAGGGCAGGTGAACGGCCTGACCCCGGTTCCGGCGCGTGAGCCGGGTGCCTATGATGACGCGCTGTTGCTGCATGCGGTGATGTCGGATTCCGTCGCGACATTCTTTGCCAACACCGGCCCCACCGGCCAGCGCGCCATCGGCTCGATGACCGAAAAGCTGGGGGCCAAGCTTTCCGCCGGGGTGGATCCGGATGTGGCCGCGCGCAGTGCCGCCTATGGCAAGGCGGTGGCCAAGCATATCGAGGCGTGGAGCCTGACCGATGGCGGCGCCGATGTGCAGAACATGGGCTTTCCGATGACCTGGACGCTGACGGAAGGCCCGGCGCATTGGGTGCCCACCAGCAAGATCGTGCAGCAACAGGCCCCGCTTTTGCCCGATTGGGGCAAGGTGCGACCCTTTGCAATGCCCGCAGGCGATGCCTGCGGCCTGCCGCCACCGCCGGAGTATAGCGAAGATCCGGCGTCCGAATTCTATCTGCAGGCCAAAGAGGTTTACGACACCTCGAAAACCCTGACCGATGAGCAGAAGGCGATTGCGCGGTTCTGGTCGGATGATCCGATGCTGTCGCCCACCCCGCCCGGGCATTGGGAATCCATCACGTTGCAGGTTTTGCAGCGCGACAATATTGATCTGGCCCAAAGCCTTGACGCATTGGTGCGGGTCAGCATTGCGGTGGCCGACGGCTTCATTGCCTGCTGGGTGACGAAGTTCCAGTATGATCTGGTGCGACCCGTGACCTACATCAAACGGGTGATCGACAAGTCGTGGGAGCCTTTGCTGATCACGCCGCCCTTCCCGGAATATCCGTCGGGCCACTCGAGCCAATCGGGGGCGGCGGCGGGGGTGCTGACCGCGATCTTTGGCGAAAATTTCGCCTTTGAAGACGCCACCCATATTGATGACGGCATCGCCGCGCGGTCCTTCCCCAGTTTCATGGCTGCGGCGGAAGAGGCGGCGATTTCGCGTCTGTATGGCGGCATCCATTTCCGCGCCGCGATTGAGCGTGGGCTGGATCAGGGGCTGTGTGTGGCGGGCCACGTCAATGCTTTGAAAACGTTGGGATAGATCATGCGGATACCTGCCTTGATGTTGCTGGCGGCTCTGCCCGCAACCGCCCGGGCCGACGCCCCTGCCCCCCTTGTGCCCAGCTTTGCCGAAGAAACCGCCACGGCGGGGATCACATCGGTCTATGGCGGCGATTGGGAATATATGGTGGGCGGCGGGGCGGCGACGCTGGATTGCAACGCCGACCGGCGGCCCGATCTGATCCTGGCGGGCGGCAGCAACCCGGCGGCGCTGTATGTCAACGACAGCACCCGGGGTGGGGCCTTGGCGTTTCATGCCGTGCAAAGCGGGCTGGAACAAACCGCCGTACTGGGCGCCTATGCGATTGACGTGGACAGCGACGGCATCTCGGACGTGGTGCTGCTGCGGTCGGGCGAGAATGTGGTGATGCGCGGCCTGGGCGATTGCAAGTTTGAACGCGCGAATGAGGCCTGGGGCTTTGACGGCGGCGATGCCTGGTCGGCGGCAGCGGCGGCAACCTGGGAAAAGGGCCAAAGCTGGCCCACCATCGCCATTGGCAACTATATTGACCGCACGCAGGATATGTTCCCCTGGGGGTCTTGCACCGACAACTGGCTGCACCGCTCGGACGGGCAGAAATTCGCGCCACCCCTGGCGCTGAAACCCAGCTATTGCGCCTTGTCGATGCTGTTTACCGATTGGAACCGCTCTGGCACGCCCAGCCTGCGGATTGCCAATGACCGTGAGTATTACAAGGGCGGCACCGAACAGATGTGGCATGTCGATCCGGGCCAGCCACCTGCGCTTTATACCGAAAAGGAAGGCTGGAAGCGTCTGCGGATCTGGGGCATGGGGATTGCCAGCTATGATCTGAACTTCGATGGCTACCCCGAATATTTCATCACTTCGATGGCGGATAACAAACTGCAATCCCTGGCAGAGGTGCCCAAGGACGGTGCCGCCGCCAAGGCCAGTTACGCCGATCAGGCCTTTGCCCGGCACGCGATTGCGCAGCGCCCCTACACCGGGGATGATCTGCGCCCCTCCACCGCCTGGCATACCCAGTTCGAGGATGTGAACAACGACGGCTTCACCGATCTGTTCATCGCCAAGGGCAATGTCGATGTCATGCCGGACTTTGCTGCGCATGACCCGAACAACCTGCTGCTGCAAAGGGCGGATGGCAGCTTTGAAGAGGCGGGCGACCGCGCCGGTGTGGCCAGTGGCAAGACTGCGCGCGGCGCGGCCCTGGCGGATTTCAACGGCGATGGTCTGGTGGATCTGGTGGTGGTGAACCGGCGTGAGACCGCGCAAATCTGGCGCAACACGACCACCGGCAGCGGCAATTGGCTGACGTTGCAGCTGCACCAGCCCGCCCCCAACACCGATGCGATCGGTTCGTGGATCGAGGTTAAGGTGGGCGATCAGGTGCAACGGCAGGAAGTCACCATTGGCGGCGGCCATGCGGGCGGCATCCTGGGGCCGCGCCATTTCGGCATCGGGCCTGCGACCAAGGCCGAAGTGCGGGTGATCTGGCCGGACGGCACTGCGGGCGATTGGGCAGAGGTTGCGGCGAACGGGTTCTTTGACCTTTCGCCGGGGCAGGCGCCTGCCGCCGTAACACCCTGACGAACACCAGAGGACGGGCGCTGCCCGTCCTTTTCCGTATTACCTAGCCCGCGATATAGCGGCGCAACGTGGCGGCGGTTCCGTCCTGCATCAGGGCCTTCAGCCAGAGGCCGAAGGCCGCGATCACCGCCGGGTTGCGACCAACCTCGCCATAGATTTCCTCCATGCCCAGCCAGGCCGCAGGGTCTTTTGCCGCGCGACGGGCCACCTGTTGCAAACGGTCCCAATTCGGATCGTTCGGCGCAATTTCCGCCCCGCCATCGGTTTTGCCCATGCAATAGCGGCACCACAGCGCGGATTCCAGGATCAGCCCCTGCGGAATAACCCCCTTGGCCAGATTGTCGCGCAGGGCAGGCACGATGAATTTCGGCTGCCGGTTTGATCCGTCAAGACATAGGCGGCGTTCGGTGTCGGCCACCTCCGGGTTGGAAAACCGTTCGCGGATCAGATCGTAATAGTCCGAAAGGTTGGTATCGGGCACCGGGGCAACGGTCGGGATGATCTCATCCCGTTCAACTTTGTCCAGAAAGCCCGAGATCAGCGGATTCGCCATCGCCTCATGCACATATTCGATGTCCATCAGCCCGCCGGGATAGGCGATGATGGCATGGCCACCGTTCAGGATGCGAATTTTCATCGCCTCATAGGCGTGAACATGCGATGTGAAGGTCACGCCGACCTGTTCCAGCGCCGGACGACCGGCGGGAAAATTGTCTTCCAGCACCCATTGCCGGAACGGCTCGCAGGTCACGGGCACCGGATCGTTCAGGCCGAAGGCCTGTGCCATCTCGCGTTCGCGCGGGCCGGTGGCGGGGGTGATGCGATCTACCATGCCGTTCGGAAAGGCGACATTGGCCTTGATCCAATCGGCAAGTGCGGGATCGGACAGCCGCGCAAGGCCCACAACCGCCGCTTCGGTGACATGGCCGTTGCCGGGAAGGTTGTCGCAGGACATCACGGTAAAGGGCGCTACGCCAGCGGCACGGCGGGCCTTCAGCGCGGCGATAATGGCGCCAAAGGCGGTGCGATGCGGATGGGCGGCATCGGCGGCAATCTCTGGCGCGGTGGGGTCAAAGGCGCCGGTGGCGGCGTCGATGAAATAGCCGCCTTCGGTGACGGTCAGCGAGACGATGCGGATTTCAGGGCGCGACATGGCGGCGATCAGCGCGGCATTGTCGGGCTGCACCTCGATAAACCCGATCATCGCACCGATGCGGCGAGCGGATTTGCCCTTTGGGTCCAGTTCGATCACGGTCGAAAGGCAGTCCTGCGCGACAAGGGCATTGCGCATCCGGGCATCCCCCTCGCGCACCCCTGCCCCGAGGATCGCCCAGTCGTGACACAGGCCCTTGGCGAAAAGATCATCCAGATAGACCGCCATATGCGCGCGGTGAAAGTTGCCAAGACCGATATGCACGATACCGGGCGTCAGTTTGGTGCGGTCATAGCCGGGAAGCTGCGGTTTCATTCAGGCCATCCAGTTTCCGCCATCGACCCCGAAGGTCTGGGCAACGATGTAGTCAGCTTCTGGCGTGGCAAGAAAGATCGCCATGCCGGTGAGATCGGCTGCGGTGCCCATGCGTCCGAAGGGCACGGCGGCGCCGACAAGGCGTTTCTTTTCGCCAAGCGGGCGGTTTTCGTATTTCGCAAAGAACGCGTCCACCCCGTCCCAATGTTCGCCATCCACCACACCGGGGGCGATGGCATTGACGTTGATGCCATGTTGGATCAGGTCCAGCCCTGCGGATTGGGTGAGCGAGATGACGGCGGCTTTGCTGGCGCAGTAGACC
>CAMFLG010000244.1 GCA_945957495.1 uncultured Pseudorhodobacter sp.
GGGTCAGGCAGGGGAAGAGAATTGGAAAGAGGACGTGAAACAGAGACTTGGGCACACCGAGTGCGGCGAGCGCAAACATCGCCGAAATGGCGCAGGCAAGCAGGATCGCTAAAGAAGCGAGAAGCGGTTTTATCTCCTTCCGATCCACCACAGGAAAAATATCGCCCGGACGTCGGAATGCCATCTCGATCAAGCCCGCGAACAGAAAGACCTGAACTTGTTCAGCGGCAAACTCTGACCGAGGCGGCCCGAACGTATCAATAAGGGCCATGATCGCGCTTAGTGCCAGCAAAAGCAGCGCCGAATGAACGAGATATGCTTTTGGAAGTTGGTATGCTTTCGGTTGCTGCGCTGTTTCCATCAATGCGCCGCCGCCCAGTTTTGCCCCTGCCCGGCCTCGACGATCAGTGGCACTTTCAGGTGTACGGCGGGGTGGGCGGCGCCTTCCATCGTAGCTTTGGCGGCCTTGATCAGGGCGGGGGCTGCGGCCTCTTCAACTTCGAAAAGGAGTTCGTCGTGGACTTGCAGCAGCATCTTGGCGGGGATGTCTGCGATGGCTGTGGGCATGCGGATCATGGCGCGGCGGATCACGTCGGCGGCGGTGCCCTGAATGGGGGCGTTGATCGCGGCGCGTTTGGCGAAGCCGGCGCTGGGGCCCTTGGCGTTGATCTCTGGTGTGTGGATCTTGCGGCCGAAGAGCGTCTGCACATAGCCGTTGGTCTGGGCAAAGGCGACGGTGGCGGACATGTACTCTTTGATGCCGGGGAAGCGTTCGAAATAGCGGTCGATGAAGCCCTGCGCCTCTGCCCGCGGGATGCGCAGGTTGCGGGCAAGGCCAAAGCCCGAGATGCCGTAGATGACGCCGAAGTTGATCGCCTTGGCGCGGCGGCGGATTTCGGAGGTCATCTGATCCAAGGGCACGTTGAACATCTCAGACGCGGTCATGGCGTGAATGTCGATGCCGTCGCGGAAGCTTTGCTGCAGGGCCGGAATGTCGGCGACATGGGCGAGGATGCGCAGTTCGATCTGGGAATAGTCGAGGGAAACCAGAACCTTGCCCTTGGGGGCTACGAAGGCCTCGCGGATGCGGCGGCCTTCTTCGGACCGCACGGGGATGTTCTGCAGGTTGGGGTCGGTAGAGGCAAGTCGCCCGGTGATGGCGCCGGTGATGGAATAAGAGGTGTGGACGCGGCCTGTATCGGGGTTGATGTGGTCTTGCAGCGCGTCGGTGTAGGTGGATTTCAGTTTGGACAGTTGCCGCCAATCCAGCACGAGGCCGGGGAGTTTGTGTTCGGTGGCCAGATCCTCCAGCACATCGGCGCCGGTGGCATAGGCGCCGGTCTTGCCCTTTTCACCGCCGGGGAGACCGAGTTTGTCGAACAGAATCTCGCCCAGTTGCTTGGGGGAACCGACGTTGAAGGGCTGGCCTGCGACCTCTTGAATTTCGGATTCGAGCCCGGCCATTTTCTGCGCGAAGGCGTTGGACATGCGCGACAGGGTATCCCTGTCAACCGTGATGCCCGCCATTTCCATATCGGCCAGTACCGGCACCAGCGGGCGTTCGAGGGTTTCATAAACCGTGGTGACTTGGGCGCGGTGCAGTTGTGGTTTGAACTTTTGCCACAGGCGCAGGGTTACATCGGCGTCTTCGGCGGCGTATTTCACGGCATCGTCAATCGCGACGCGGTCGAAGGTGACGGCGGATTTGCCCGTGCCGATCAGTTGTTTGATCGGGATCGGCGTGTGCGAGAGGTATTTTTCGGACAGCGTATCCATGCCGTGATTGTTCAGCCCGGCCTGCATGGCAGAGGACATCAGCATGGTGTCGTCAAACGGCGTGATGTGGATGGCGTGGCGGGCGAAGATCTTCCAGTCGTATTTCATGTTCTGGCCGATCTTGAGGATGGCGTCATCCTCCAGCACCGGTTTCAGCGCATCCAGCACCTGTTGCAGCGGCAATTGCCCTTCGGCCAGCGCCAGCGAACCGAACAGATCGCCGCCGCCCTGTTTGTGGCCCAGCGGGATATAGGCGGCCTTTCCGGGCGTGACGGCCAAGGAAATGCCGACCAGTTCCGCCTGCATTTCCTCCAGACTGGTGGTTTCGGTATCCACCGCGACATGGCCGATATCGCGGATCTGGGCGATCCAGCGGTGCAATTGTTCCATCGTCGTGATGGCCTCATAGGCCGCGTGATCGAAGGCGAGCTTTTCGGTTTGTGCCGGTGCGTCGTGCGCGCCTTCAACGTGATAGCCCCTGTCTTCGGGCAGATCTGGTGCGGTAACTTTCAGCTTTTCCGCGACGCGTTTGGTCAGGGTGCGGAATTCCATTTCGTTCAGAAAGGCCATGCAGGCCTCTGGTTCCGGCGTTTTGAGTTCAAGGTCTTCCAGCGGCAGGTCTAGCGGCATGTCGGCGTCAAGCTGCACCAGTTGCCGCGAGACGCGGATCAGGTCGGCGTTATCGACCAAGGCTTCGCGGCGCTTGGGCTGTTTGATCTCGCCCGCGCGGGCCAGAAGGGTGTCGAGATCGCCGTATTCCTGAATAAGCAGGGCTGCGGTCTTGATGCCGATTCCGGGCGCGCCGGGAACGTTATCGACCGAATCTCCGGCCAAAGATTGCACGTCCACCACACGATCGGGGCCAACGCCGAATTTTTCGAAAACCTCGTCTGGGCCGATGCGTTTGTTCTTCATCGGGTCCAGCATATCAATGCCATCACCGATCAGCTGCATCAGGTCTTTGTCCGATGAGATGATGGTGGCTGTGCCGCCTGCCTCACGCGCGCGGCGGGCGAGGGTGGCGATGATGTCATCTGCCTCATACCCCTCAACCTCGATACAGGCGACGTTGAAGGCGCGGGTGGCTTGGCGAGTAAAGGCAAATTGCGGACGCAGGTCTTCGGGCAGGTCGGGGCGATTTGCCTTGTAGGCCGGGTAAATCTCATTGCGGAAGGTTTTCGAGCCTTTGTCGAAGATGACCGCGATATGGGTGGGCGACTGCTGGCTGCGGGTGGTGGTCAGTTCCCCCCACAAGAGGTTGCAGAACCCGGCGACCGCCCCCACCGGCATGCCATCGGATTTGCGCGTCAAGGGTGGCAGCGCGTGATAGGCGCGGAAGATGAAGGCCGAGCCGTCGATGAGGTGAAGGTGGTTGCCTTTGCCGAACGCCATGATCATTCCCCTGCTGCACCCCAGCGTTCATGCCATGATCTGCCGGGCTCTGCCAGTCTGTTGACAGGCGGCGGTTGCGGGTCTATCCAAACGCCATGCTGATCCAGAACCGCCCCATCTGCTGGTATTTTACCAACGCCACATAGGCGGTTGGTCAGCATCGTATTCCCCCGATCAGACCGATAAACCGCCCGCAAGGTGGTTTATGTGTGCTGCCTTGCGGCTTTCGCAAGGAGCAACGCATGACCCTGATGATCCGACAAGCCGTACCCGGCGATGTGCCGCAGGTACATGACATGATCGGCCTTTTGGCCCGCCACCACGGCGATGTGCCGCAAATTTCGGTTGAGACCCTGCACAGGCAGGTGTTTGAGCTGGGGCTTGGCCGCCTGTGGGTGGCGGCAGAGGAAGAGGGGCTGATTGGCTATGCCCTGCTGCTGGTGCGCCCCAATCTGGTGACGGGCGGAGCGGGGCATGATCTGAACCATCTGTTCGTGCATGAATGGCGCAGGCGCGCCGGGATCGGCAAGGCGCTGATTTCGGCGGTGCGGGCCTATAGTCTGGCCGAAGGGGCGGAGTTTCTGGTGATCGGCACGCAGCGGGAAAACCTGGGGGCGCAGAGTGCCTATCGGGAGATGGGGTTGGAGGAATTGCCGACCTCTGGCCCGCGGTTCAAGATCGCGCTGCGGTGAACCAGCGCAGCGAAAGGGTTACCGATTGGGCCGTGGGCGTCCAGGCCCCAAAGGGCACGCCTGCGGCGCGCAGGGTTTCACCGACCCAGACGTTGCAGGTGTAAAGCAGGTTGAAATGCCCTTTGGCGGCAAAGAAGGCATCATGTGGGCCAAGCCCCGAATTGGGCAGGGCCACCACCGCGCCGGTTTGATCGCGCTGAAAGCTGTCGTCGATATGGCCCAGCAGCGCGGTGAACTGGGCGCGCGACAAGGGCAGATAGGTCAGCCCCGGCAGATCGGTGAACGGTCCGGCCACGTCCAGATGCAGAACGGTATCGTCGCCGGTCATGCCGTTCCAGATCGCGCCGGGGGTCAGTTGGGAATAGCTGCCGACTGTGGTGTAAAACCCGCGCGCGCCCCAACCGACCACCAGCCATTCAGCGGCCGGATTGCGGATTGGCACGCCTGCCGTATCGGCAAAGTCGTACCGCGCGCGCAGATCGGGGCTAAGTGGCAACAGCAGGTCGTAATGGATCGGGCCGCGCAAAAGGCCGATGGTTACATCCCGCCCTTGCGGAAGGTCGATATGCCCGCCGGGCAACAGTGCGCCAAGCCCGGCAGCGGCGAAGTAGAGCAGAGGCAACAGAAGCAGCGCGGTTGCGATGTGACCAAGGCGGCGCAACGCGCATGCTTGTGGTTAGTGATCGTCGTGCGCGTGGGCGCGATCAATCTCGAACCGCTTGTCGCAATAGCCGCATTCAACAAAGCCGGTATCCTCGGGGATGGTCAGCCAGACGCGCGGATGCCCCAACGCACCTTCGCCGCCATCGCAGGCCACTTTCCAATGGGTTACGATCTGGGTTTCGGGGGCTTTCACGGTCATCGGTCTTATCCTGATCTGAGGACGAACAAAGCCTTCATAAGCGGCGCTGCAGGTTACGGCAAGCCCGGTTTGCCAACCCGTCGATTCCGAAACGGCGCGCAGATATCGGGCGGTTCGTTGCGCTGAGATCGGTCAGGCCCCGATCAGACGCGAGCGGGCTTTCAAGGCGGTCAGCCATGCCAGGCCATGCACGGTGGCGCGGGCGGGGCGGTATTCGGCGGAAACCCAGCCGGGATAATCGCTGTTGTCCAGCTCTGCACAAAGGCCTGTCAGATCAAAGCCGCCGCCGCCCGGTTCATTGCGGTTCGGAAACCCTGAAATCTGGACGTGATTGATGCGGCCTTTGTGCCTGCACCAGACGGCATCTGCATCGCCGTGAATGCGGGCGGCGTGCCAAAGGTCGAATTGCAGACCCACGGCGGGCAGACCCAGATCATCAACGATGCGGCCCGCCTGATCAAAATCATTCAGAAAATAGCCGGGCATGTCATCGGGGTTGAGCGGTTCCAGCACCAGTTTCAAATCTGGCGCCTGTGCTGCGGCCCAGGTCAGGTTTTCCACATAGGTCTGTTCCGCCTGCAATCCGCGCGCGACCCCGGCCATCACATGCAGGGTGCCTGCGCCAAGGCGGCTTGCCAGATCTGCCGCGCGCAGGAAGCCGTCGCGAAAGCGCAGCTCTTCGCCCGGCACGGCGGCAAAGCCGCGATCCCCGGCCGCCCAATCGCCCGGTGGCGTGTTGATCAGGATCAGCGGGAAACCAGCAAGGGCCGCCTCCCACTCCTT
>CAMFLG010000245.1 GCA_945957495.1 uncultured Pseudorhodobacter sp.
CGCCTATCCGGTCGATCTGTTCGACCGCAACATCACCGACGGGCGGGCGATGATCTGTTCGTTCCTGACCCTTGCCATCGGCAACAATCAGGGCATGGGCGATGTGGAATATGCCAAGATGCATGATTTCTGGGTGCCGCCCCAGTTCCTGAAACTGTTCGACGGCCCCTCCACCACCATCGCCGATCTGTGGCGGGTGCTGGGCCGTCCGCACAAGGATGGCGGTTTCATCGTCGGCACCATCATCAAACCGAAACTGGGTCTGCGCCCGCAGCCCTTTGCCGATGCCTGCTATGATTTCTGGCTGGGCGGCGATTTCATCAAGAATGACGAACCGCAAGGCAATCAAATCTTCTCGCCGATGCGCGAAACCATCCGCCTTGTCGCTGACGCAATGAAGCGCGCGCAGGACAAGACCGGGCAAGCCAAGCTGTTTTCGGCCAACATCACCGCCGATGACCATTATGAAATGCTGGCGCGCGGCGAATTCATTCTGGAAACCTTTGGCGAGAATGCCGATCATGTCGCCTTTCTGGTGGATGGCTATGTCACCGGCCCCGCCGCCATCACCACCGCGCGGCGCAACTTTCCGCGCCAGTACCTGCACTACCACCGCGCGGGCCATGGCGCCGTCACCTCGCCACAGTCGATGCGCGGCTACACCGCCTTTGTGCTGTCGAAAATGGCGCGGATGCAGGGCGCGTCGGGCATCCACACCGGCACCATGAGCTTTGGCAAGATGGAGGGTGAGGCGGCAGATCGCCTGATGGCCTATATGATCACCGATGATTCTGCCGATGGTCCCTATTTCCATCAGGAATGGGCTGGCATGCCACCAACCACGCCGATCATCTCGGGCGGGATGAACGCGCTGCGCATGCCGGGCTTTTTCGCCAACCTCGGCCATTCCAACCTGATCCTGACCGCAGGCGGCGGCGCGTTCGGCCATATCGACGGGGCGGCGGCGGGGGCAACCTCATTGCGTCAGGCCGAACAATGCTGGAAAGAGGGCGCAGACCCGCTGGAGTTTGCCAAGACCCACAAGGAATTCGCCCGCGCCTTCGAAAGCTTTCCCGGCGACGCCGACAAGCTTTACCCGAACTGGCGGCAAGCGCTGCGGATCAATTCCGCCGCGTGACCCATCGCGGGGCGCGCACCAAACGCGCCCTGCCCCGACCCAAGGAGTATGCCCATGGCCTTTGACCGTTCCATCAAGATCGCCCCGTCGATCCTGTCCGCCGATTTCGCCAATTTCGGCGCCGAATGCCGCGCGATCGAGGCGGAAGGCGCGGATTGGGTGCATGTCGATGTGATGGACGGGCATTTCGTGCCCAACATCACCTTTGGCCCGGCCACCTGTGCCGCCATCCGCCCGCATATCAAGGGCGTCATGGACGTGCATCTGATGATCGCGCCAGTCGATCCCTATATTGACGCCTTCGCCAAGGCCGGGGCCGATATCATCACCGCCCATGTCGAGGCTGGTCCGCACATTCACCGCACGCTGCAGGCCATTCGGGGTGCGGGTGCCAAGGCGGGCGTGGCGCTGAACCCCGGCACCCCGGCCAGCGCGGTGGCGGATTTGATGGATATGGTTGATCTGATCTGCGTGATGACGGTGAATCCCGGCTTCGGGGGGCAGAAGTTCCTGGATATGACGGCCAAGGTTCGCGCCCTGCGCGCCCTGATCGGCAACCGCCCGGTGCATATTGAAATCGACGGCGGCGTTGACCCCAGCACCGCGCCGCTGGTGGCTGCAGCCGGGGCCGATGTGCTGGTGGCAGGCTCTGCGGTGTTCCGGGGTGGGTCGGTCAGCAACCCCGCCCCTTATGGCGACAATATCCGCGCCATCCGCGCCGCCGCCAACGCGGTGTTGTAATTCATGGCCCGCATCGTCTTTGACCTTGATGGCACCTTGGTGGACAGCGCACCGGATTTGCAATCCGTGGCCAACGATCTGCTGGCGGCGCGCAACACGGCCCCGATCACACTGGATCAGGCGCGGGCCTTCATGGGCATGGGGATCAAGGTGTTCGTGGCCCGTCTTTGCGCCGCGCGCAACCTGCCCGAAACCGAACAGGCCCCGCTGCTGGCCGATTTCATGGCGCGCTATGAACAGGCCGTCACCCTGACATTGGTTTACCCGCATGTCGCCGAAACGCTGGCCGCGTTGCAGGCGGCGGGCCATCGCTTGGGGCTTTGCACCAACAAACCGATGCAGCCTGCGCTGGCGCTGCTGCGCCACCTGAACTTTGCGCAATACTTCACCAAGGTCATCGCCGGTGACAGCCTGCCCAGCCATAAACCCGATCCCGCCCCGCTGCTGGCGGCGTTTGACATGGGCGGCACCGGCCCCGACATCTATGTCGGCGACAGCGAGGTTGATGCCGAAACCGCCCGGCGTGCAGGCGTGCCGTTGTTGCTTTTCACCGAAGGCTACCGCAATACGCCCCTGGCCGATCTGCCCCACCTTGCCGCATTCTCCGATTTCCGCCAGCTTGCCGGGCTGATCCCGGCATGACCCTGCGCGCACTGATCCTGGATGTGGACGGCACCCTTGCCGAAACCGAAGAAGCGCATCGCCGCGCCTTCAACGACAGCTTTGCCGAGGCAGGGCTTGACTGGCATTGGACCGTTTCAGACTACACCCAACTGCTGAAAACCACTGGCGGCAAGGAACGCATGGCCGCGCACCGGGCTGCCGTGGGGCATGGCCCCAGCGATGCCGAAATCGCCGCCCTGCACCGCCGCAAGACCGCCCGCTATGGCGAGATTCTGGCCCAGGGCGGCGTGGCCCTGCGCCCCGGCGTGGCCGATCTGATCCGCACCGCCCGCGCCCGTGGCCTTACGCTGGCCATCGCCACCACCACCAACCGCCCCAATGTCGATGCGCTGGCCATGGCCTGCTGGAACCAGCCTGCCGCGCAGGTGTTCGATGTGATCGCGGCGGGGGATGAGGTGGCCGCCAAGAAACCGGCACCCGATGTGTTTCTGCTCGCCCTGCAAGGGCTTGCGATCCCGCCCGATCAGGCGCTGGCCTTTGAGGACAGCCGCAATGGCCTGCACTCCGCCCGCGCCGCAGGCTTGCGCGTGGTGGTCACGCCATCGCTTTACACCCAGTCCGAGGATTTTTCCGGCGCCGATCTGATCGTGCCCGATCTGACCGATGCCAGCTTTGCCGCGCGCTTTGCACAGTGGCTGGCCTGACGCCCGGCGTCAGCCTTCCAGCCGGTACTGCCGCAAATTGCGGTCGAAATCCACGATCCGCCGCCCTGCGGCGAAAGCCGCCTGCAGCTCTTGCCGCAGGGTCAGGCGCAGCGCCTCGGCCTGATCCGGGGCGTCGCGGGTCAGCGCCTCGATATCCTCGGGCAGGGTCAGGGGCAAAAACGCGCCGGGGGACTGCGGGCGCGCCCGTCCTTCTGCCAGCGCCGCAACCCGGTCCGACCCCAGTTCCCAATCCACCAGCAGGCGGTCAGAGCCCAAACCGCTGTTGATCCCCGCCATTTCGCCATAATAATCCGGCAGATAGGTGGCAGCCGTCGCCCCCAGCCGGTGCAGGTTCAGCGTGGCGTTCACGCAGCGGAAGGGATCAAAGGTCCAACGCACATGGGTGATGCCCCGTTCCAGCCCCCAGCGCCGCTGATAGAGTTTCAGCCGAACCCCCAGCTGCAGCCCCCGCGCCTCTGGCAGCACGGCCAGCCGGTGCGAATGCTGCACCTGCGGATCGCGGGTGGGAAAGCCAAAGACATAGCCCAAGAGCCTGCCTTCGGCAAAGGCGCCGCCGATCAGCCCGCCTTCGGCCTGTATCACCATCATCAGATCGGCCGGGTCGGGCTGATCGCCCTCGCCCCAGACGGCCCGCTGCAGGTCTTCGGCGGCGCGGAATTCTGCCATGCCGGAAAGGTCGCGGAAGGTAAGATCGGTCATACGGCAAAGTCCTGTAGCGAAAGCGTCGCCGTTTTCAGATAGTCCAGATCCAGCGTCACGCCAATGCCCGGCCCCGGCGGCACCGGCATCCGCCCCGCCTCGGTTTCCAGCTTTTGCGCGATGATGTCGCGGGTGAAATAGCGGCTGGCGGAAGAGGTGTCGCCGGGTTTGGTAAAGCCCGGCAGGGTGGACAAATGGATGTTATGTGCCCGACCGATGCCAGATTCCAGCATACCGCCACACCAGACCGGCACCTGAAACGACTGGCTCAGATCGTGGATCTGCCGCGCGGCGCTGTGGCCACCCACCCGGCCCACCTTGATGTTGATCACCCGCGCGGCATCGGTTTGCAGCGCCTTGCGGGCATGATCGACGGTGCGGATACATTCATCCAGACACAGCGGCGTGCGGATGCGCTGTTGCAGGGTGGCGTGGTCGTGAATGTCATCCCAGGCCAGCGGCTGTTCGATGTAATCCAGCGCGAAATCATCCATCCGCTGCAACAGCGCCGTATCGGCCAACGTATAGCAGCAGTTGGCGTCCACCGTCAGATGCGCGTCGGGGAAATCATGGCGCACGGCCCGCAAGAGCGCGATGTCATGTCCCGGCTTCACCTTCAGCTTGATCCGCTTGTAGCCTTGCTGCAGATGGGCTGCGACCCGGTCCAGCGTGCCCGCAATCGGCCCGATGCCCAGCGACACACCCACATCAATCGCGTCGCCCTCACCGCCCAGAACAGTCTGCAGCGGCAGGTTCAGGGACTTTGCCCACAGATCCCAGAAGGCCATCTCGACTGTCGCGCGCGCCATGAAATTCGCCCGCCATGGGGCGAACTGGCGGGCCAGCGCCTCGGGATGGGCAAAGGTTTTGCCCAGCACCTGCGGCAACAGCACCTTTGCCAGCAGGTCCATCGCCCCCGCCACGGTTTCCTCAAGATAATCCGGCAGCGGGTCCATCACGCCCTCGGCATAGCCCTCCAGCCCCCCTGCGCGCAGGGTCAGCAACGGAAACACCTTTTCCGTCATCGTGCCGGTGGCAATGGTAAAGGGCGTGACCAGCGGCAGGCGCACCAGCCGCAGGGTGGCGCCGTCAATGCGCAACGGCGCGCGGGTCTGTGCGGTTTGTACCATGGGGTTCCTCTGGTCAGGCCCGCGGCGGGCGGAGAGATTTCAGTTTACTTGCAATATTGACCGAATGAAAGTTTCCTGACAAGCTTCCGTTGCAAAGGGGGCATCGCCTTGACCGAAACCCGGGAAAAGTCAGACGAAAAGACGCAGCCGCCGCTGGGCGATCTGCATCAGCGCCTGATGCTTGCCGCCGAATCGGGCACCCCGTCAGAGCGCACGCTGGCGCATTATCTGGCGTCGAACCTGTCCTCGCTGCCCTTCGAAACCGCCGCCACGGTTGCCGCCAAAGTGGGCCTGTCCGAGGCGTCGGTGGGTCGGTTCTGCCGTTCGATCGGCTATCGCCATCTGAAGGATCTGAAATCCAGCCTGCAGGTTGATCTGGGCGAAAAGGCCTGGCTGATCGGCGACCGGCTTCAGGATTTTCATCGGCGCAGCCGCAGCGGC
>CAMFLG010000246.1 GCA_945957495.1 uncultured Pseudorhodobacter sp.
CACCCCTCGACTAGTCGTCGGCAGCGTCAGATGTGTATAAGAGACAGGCTTTCGGGTGGTCAGCGTCAGCGCGTCGCCATCGGCCGCGCCATCGTGCGCAACCCCAAGGTCTTTCTGTTCGACGAACCCTTGTCCAACCTTGACGCAGAACTGCGCGTCGCCACCCGCGTCGAAATCGCTAAGCTGCATGAGGCGCTTGGCAATACGATGATCTACGTCACCCATGACCAGACAGAGGCGATGACGCTTGCCGACAAGATCGTCGTGCTGCGCAAGGGCCGCATCGAACAGGTCGGCGCACCGCTGGAGCTTTATGCAAACCCCAGCAACAGCTTTGTCGCAGGCTTCATCGGCTCGCCCCGGATGAACTTTCTGGCGGGCCGTGTGCTGGAGGGCGGCAGGGTCAGCTTTGCCGGGGTAGAGGCCGCAGCCCCCTTCGCCTCCGGAGCCGCAAAACCGGGCGATGCCATCAGCATCGGCATAAGGCCGGAACATTTCCTGCCAGCCGCAGACGCAACCTCGACACTCGACGTGGCGATTGACTTCATCGAACATCTGGGCGGCACGAATTTCGTTCACGGCCATGTCGCAACCGGGGAAACCATCATCGTCGAACACCGATCTGCGCTCAACCTCAAATCCGAACCCTCGGTCAAGGCAGGGTTCGCGGCCTCCAGCCTTCTGGCATTCGACGCCCAGGGCGAACGCCTGCGCTGAACCACGGATCAGTCATCCGCGCGCGACCCTCAGGTTCCGCGCGGCCTACCTTGGCTGGCGGCCCGCTCTGCGCGTAGAACGCATCCCCCCGCCGCCAGATTTCCCGATTCCCCCCGCTGCCGATCCGCGATAGACCGCTGCCAGACAAAAGCAGGCGGACGGTGAACGTCATGCGCAAAGCCATAGCTTTGCCATATGTGAACCATACGCAAAACAGACGTGGAAACATGAAACCGATCAGTCTGATCCGCTCTATCCTCACTGTGGGTGGCTGGACCCTGATGTCGCGCGGTGCCGGGTTTGCGCGCGATATGATGATGGCGGCCTATCTGGGGGCGGGGCCGATGGCCGATGCCTTTAACGTCGCGTTTTCATTGCCAAATATGTTTCGCCGCTTTTTCGCCGAGGGCGCCTTCAATATGGCCTTCGTGCCGATGTTCGCCAAAAAGCTTGAGGGCGGCGAGGATGCGCAGGACTTCGCCCGCGACGCCTTCAACGGCCTGGCGGCAATCCTGATCGTGTTCTCGGTCATTGGCACCCTTGCCATGCCCTGGCTGGTCTGGGCGATGGCCTCTGGCTTTGCCCATGACCAACGCTTTGATCTTGCTGTGCTTTATGGCCAGATCAGTTTTTCCTACATCCTGTTTATCAGCCTCGTGGCCCTGCTTTCCGGCGTTTTGAACGCCTATGGCCACTTCACCGAGGCCGGTTTTGTGCCGGTTCTGATGAACCTGATGTTCATCGCCGCCATGTGGCTTGCGGTCTGGTTTGGCTGGAACATGGGGCTGACCCTGTCCTGGACCGTGCCGGTCACGGGCATCGCGCAACTGGCCTTCACCTGGTATTCCGCGTCACGCCTTGGCTTTCAAATGCGGCTGCAATCGCCGAAATTGACGCCGGAACTCAAACGCTTGGCCAAGATCGCAGCACCCGCCATCCTTGCGGGTGGGGTGGTGCAGATCAACATGCTGGTGGGCCGTCAGGTCGCCAGCTACACCGAAGGCGCGGTCAGCTGGCTGGTTTATGCCGACCGCCTCTATCAACTCCCCCTCGGCGTGGTCGGCATCGCCATCGGCACCGTGCTTTTGCCCGATCTGTCGCGCCGTCTGCGCGCCGGCGATCTGCAAGGCGGTCGCGACAGCTTTAACCGCGGCACCGAATTCGCCCTTGCCCTGACCCTGCCTGCCGCCGTTGCCCTGATGGTAATCGCGCTGCCGTTAACTTCGGTCCTCTATCAACGCGGCGCGTTTGGCCCGGATGACACCGCAGCAACGGCGCTGGTTCTGGCGATTTATGGCGCAGGTCTGCCCTCTTTTGTACTGCACAAGACGTTTCAGCCGCTGTTTTACGCCCGCGAAGACGCCCGCAGCCCGTTTCGCTATGCGCTGAACTCTATGGTGGTGAACCTGGCGATTGCGGTAGGTCTGATGCCCTATATCGGCTTTGCCGCCGCCGCCCTGGCCACCACGGTCGCCGGTTGGACCATGGCCGCACAACTGTGGTTCGGCGCGCGCCACATGGGCGATGCCAGCCGCTTTGATGACCGGTTCCGCAACCGCGCGCCGCGAATCGTCGTGGCGTCCATCGTGATGGGGCTGGCGCTGGCGGCGGCCACGGTTGGTCTGGGCGGGGTTCTGGCCAGCCCCGGCTGGCGCTATGCCGGGCTTGCCGTGCTGATCAGCGTCGGCATCGTCACCTATTTTGCCACCGGCGCCGCGATTGGGGCATTCCGTCTGTCCGATTTCCGCAAACTGCGTCAGCGCTGACGGATCCGCGCCATCACCCGGCCAAACCCGCCGGGACTGACCGCGAAGGACAGAAAAAACCCGGTGACAAAGCCGGGCAATTCCGCAATCCAGGTCAGGCCAAAGCCATAGCCCTTCATGCTGGGAAACCACAGCGCGCCCAAAGAGAACACCAGCCCAAAGATCAGCTGAAACGCCAGCAACCCCCCGATCAGCGAAAAGGCGCGGAACTGGTTGGTGCCGGTGCCCGCCAGCCGCACCCACAGCAGAAACGAAAACGCCCCGATCAGCCCGTAAACCGCTGGATAGGCACCGAAAAGCGGCTGCTTGTCGGCGAAGGTCACATAGAACAACCCACCCACAATCGCCGCCGCAAAGAACACTGCCAGCACCGCCCACCATTTGAAAACCTCGCCCACGAACTTGCCCATCGCCAAGAGGATCACCACCGCAAAGACGGCATTCGTTGGGCTGATGTAGAAGAACGGATAGGTCACGAACCGCCGCAGCAGATCGAAATCATAGGCGCCATAGGCCGCCTTCTGCCGCCAATAGTCGGGAAACAGGCCATAGGCCTCTATCGCGCCGGTGCGCCAGCCGATCGCCTGCGATCCGCCGATCAGATGCGCGTCGGCAAGGCTGAAGATCACCTCCAGCACGATCATCGGCAAGGCCAGAGCCCATACGACGGGCGGCAACGGGTTCAGGGGCGCTGCGTTGTGATCGTTCATCATTCCTCTTTCCCAGCGCCTTCATTGACGCCCCGCACGCGCAGCGATAAGCCGAACCCGCAGCTTTTTCCAGATGGAGTTCCCTATGTCCGAGCCGGTCCAAACGCCTCAGACCTTCCCAACGCGCATCTTCTCGGGCATTCAGCCTTCGGGCGGCCTGACCCTTGGCAATTACCTTGGCGCGCTCAAGCGTTTCGTGCAAAAGCAGGATGAGGGCATCGAGACGGTGTATTGCCTTGTCGATATGCACGCGATCACCGTCTGGCAAGACCCCGCCCGCCTGCGTCAACAAACCCGCGAGGCGGCGGCAGGCTTTATCGCCGCCGGGATTGATCCGAAACGCTCGATCCTGTTCAACCAGTCGCAGGTGACGGCCCATGCCGAATTGGCGTGGATTTTCAACTGTGTCGCCCGCATGGGCTGGATGAGCCGGATGACCCAGTGGAAAGACAAAACCGCCGGCAAGAACGCCGAGACGGAATCGCTTGGCCTGTTCGCCTACCCGTCGCTGATGGCGGCTGACATTCTGGCCTACAAGGCCACGCATGTGCCGGTGGGCGAGGATCAGAAACAGCATCTGGAACTGTGCCGCGACATCGCGATGAAGTTTAACCACGACTACAAGATCAACTTCTTCCCGATCACGGAACCAGTGATCGAAGGGGCAGCCACGCGCGTGATGTCCTTGCGCGACGGCACCAAGAAGATGTCGAAATCCGATCCGTCGGACCAATCGCGCATCAACCTGACCGATGATGCCGACACCATCGCCAAGAAGTTCCGCAAGGCGAAAACCGATCCGGAACCGCTGCCCGACACCATCGACGGCCTTAAGGATCGCCCTGATGCGCGCAATCTGGTGAACATCTACGCGGCTTTGGCCGATATGGCGCCCGAGGCGGTAATCACCCAATACGCAGGCGCGCAGTTCGGCACGTTCAAACCGGCGCTGGCCGATCTGGCCGTGGCGAAACTGTCGCCGATCACCACCGAGATGAGCCGCCTGATGCAAGACCCGGCAGAGATTGACCGCATCCTTGGCGAGGGCGCCGACCGTGCCGATGCCATCGCCCGGCCGATCGTGGATCAGGTTTACGATATCGTCGGCATGATCCGTTCGCGTCACGTCTGATGCTGCACCGGGGCATCCGGTGGTTTCTGCTATTGGTGCTGGCCGCCGCGCTGGCCAGCACCGTTCTGACGGCGGCCAAGATCGCCTCTGATCCGGCCATTTCGCCCTATGAACCGGCGACGCAGGCCGAGATTCTGGCGAACACTGGGGACACCATTGGCGATTGCCGCGCGCCTGCGCGAACGACTGAACGATACGCCGCGCAACTGGCTGTCGCTTGCCATGCTGACCGGCCTTGCCGAACGGCAGGGCATTACCCTTCCACCGGACATCACTGACGCGCTTGCCATCGCGCAAGAGGATGATTTTGGTCTTTATGCCTTTGCCGCCCCCTGCACCGCCTGTGCGGCAGACCCCACAAGCTGCCCCTACGCGCAGCTTCTGATCTGCAACGATCCCTTCGCCCTGCCCCCCGCCGCCGATCTGAACGCCCTGCACGCCGCCGCGCTGAAGGCCACCGACGGGGCGGCGCAAAGTCAGGCGGAAGTGGCTTTTGCCATCATCGCGCTGCAGGCCGAACCCCTCGCCGCAAGGCTGAGCACCTCCGCCGAAGCCCTGCGCGATGGCGCGAGGCTGGCCAGTTTCGCCAACCGGCTTGCCCGGCTGTCCCCCGCGCTGACCGCCTTGGCCAGCGAGACGGCCACCGATGGCGTGGACTGGGGCGCGCTGACCAATCTGCAAACCCCCGAAACCCTTCCCGCCGCCATCCGCATCGAGGCGTTCCTGCCCTTGGCTCAGCTGGTTCTGGCGCTGAACCAGTTGAATGCCGCCCGCAATCCCAAGATGAGCCTGCAACTGCTGCCGATGATCGACAACGCCCGCGATGCGGCGCAGATGACGGCGGCGCTAAACGCGCTTGGCCCGGATCTGATCGTCACGTCAGAGGTGCTGGGCAAAGATACCCTGCTGCGCGCCACGCATAACCTCAGCAAGACCGCCTGGATCACCGTCGCAGGGCTGGCCGGGATCTGGATTTCGCTGGCCATTCTGGCGGCAGGCTGGCTGCGCCGCCGCGCCGACCGCCGTTCAGGTGAACCCGACGATGAAGATGCCGAATGACACCCCGATGTCACAGAATCTTTGCACGCCTCTGCCATCCTGACCCCGGGCTTTTTCTGGCCCGTCTGTCCCCGCTCGCTGGCCCACTGTATTAGGG
>CAMFLG010000247.1 GCA_945957495.1 uncultured Pseudorhodobacter sp.
GGCGGCGGATGTGGTGATTGCCGCCGACAGTGCCAGCTTCATTCAGGCCTTTACCCGCATCGGATTGGTGCCGGATGCAGGCGGCAGCTATTGGTTGCCGCGCCAGATCGGGCTTGCGCGGGCGATGGGGGCGATCCTGTTTGCCGACAAGATCACCGCGCGGCAGGCGGTAGAATGGGGCATGATCTACGAATCGGTGCCCGATCTGGATTTCGCGGCGCACATCGCCGCGCGGGCGCAAAGCCTTGCCGCAGGCCCGACCGTGGCCTACCGCGGCGTGAAGACCGCGTTGCGCGCCTCTTCCGGCAATGATCTTGATGCGCAACTGGCGCTGGAGGCGCGGCTGCAAGGTGAATGTGGCGCCACCGCCGATTTCCGTGAAGGCGTCGCGGCCTTTCTGGAAAAACGCCCCGCCCGGTTTACCGGGGCCTGACCCGTAAGGTGGGCAATATTGCCCACCCTACTTTCGGCCAGCCTTGCGGGTGGACAAAAGCAGATTGGTTTCCGAGGTCATCACCCCTTCGATATTGCGGATGCGGGCGATGACATCATCCAGTTCCAGCAGAGTCTGAGTCGCCAGTTCCGCAATCAGATCCCAGCGGCCATTGGTGGAATGCACCGCCATCACCGCCGGAATCCCCGTCAGCCGCGCCATGATCTTTTCCGCGCCGCGCCCCTCAATCCCGATCATCATCAGCCCGCGCACCGGGGCCGAGGTCACATCGCCACGCGTCAGCACGGTGAAACCGGCAATCTCTCCCTTCGCCGTCAACCGCTCCATCCGGCTGCGCACCGTCGCGCGGCTCAGGTTCAGCCGATCGGCCAGATCCGACAGCGCCGCGCGCCCGTCGCGGCGCAGTTCTGCGATCAACCGCAGGTCAACTTCGTCCAACATGATCAATTTCCCTGCCGTTATGCGAAATACGCTGTGCGAAACGCCATAAATGCCGCTATGATTCGGCGCAAGTCGGAAAGATTGTCGCTGCAAAGGAGAATCCCATGTCCAACACCATTCTGATCGGTGCCCCGATTGACGACGGCCAACGCCGCGCCGGTTGTGTCATGGGCCCCACCGCCTACCGCGTCGCGGGCATTGCCGCCGCGATCAAGGATCTGGGCCATGGCGTGACGGATTGGGGCGATGTCGCCCTGCCCGATCTGGCCGACGCCGCCTGCCCCAACCCCGCCGTGCATTCCCTGCCCGAGGTGCTGGGCTGGACGCAAGTGCTGGCCGACAAGGTCGATGACGCGCTAAGCCAGGACGCCCTGCCGATCATTCTGGGCGGCGATCATTCGCTGGCGCTTGGCTCGGTTGCGGGCGCGGCCGCCTATGCCCACCGCAATGGCCGCCCGCTGTTCCTGCTGTGGCTTGACGCGCATTCCGATTTCCACACCCCGATGACCACCACTTCGGGCAACCTGCATGGCACCCCCGTTGCCTATATCGCCGGGCGCGATGGCTTTGATGCCTTCCCGGCCTTTCCGGCAGTGATCCCGGCAGAGCGGATCTGCCTTTACGGCATTCGTTCGGTCGATCCGGCCGAACATGCGGCGCTGTTGAAACATGACATTGCGATCAATGACATGCGGGTGCTGGACGAACGCGGCATCGTCGCCCCTTTGCGCGAATTCCTCGATCAGGTGCGCGCGGCGGATGGCATGCTGCATGTTTCCCTGGATGTCGATTTCCTCGATCCCGCCATTGCCCCCGCCGTCGGCACCACGGTTCCGGGCGGCATCACCTTTCGTGAGGCGCATCTGGTGATGGAGCTTTTGCACGAAAGCAACCTTGTCACCTCGCTGGATCTGGTCGAGTTGAACCCGTTTCTGGACGAACGCGGTCGCACCGCGAAATTGATGGTGGAACTTGTGGGCTCGCTGATGGGCCGCAAAGTGTTCGACCGCCCCACCCGCAGCTATTGATCGGACGCCCCCATGACCTCGCCCTCGCATCAGGCCTTTGTGCCCTTCGTTTCCGTCGATCACATGCTCAAGCTGGTGCTGCATCTGGGCATCGAGCGGGTGCTGATCGACCTTGCCGCCGAGATCGAGGCCGATTTCCGCCGCTGGCCGCTGTTTGACAAAACCCCGCGTGTAGCCAGCCATTCCGATGTTGGCGTGATCGAGCTGATGCCAACATCCGATGGCGAAACCTATGGGTTCAAATATGTGAACGGCCATCCGTCCAACATGAAGAAGGGCCTGCAAACCGTTACGGCCTTTGGGCTTTTGGCGGATGTTGAGACGGGCTATCCGGTGCTGTTGTCGGAGATGACCATTCTGACTGCCCTGCGCACCGCAGCGACCTCGGCCATGGCGGCCAAGTGGTTGGCCCCGAAAGGGTCGACCACGATGGCGCTGATCGGCAACGGCGCGCAGGCAGAGTTTCAGGCGCTTGGCTTCAAGGCGGTCTGCGGCATTTCCGAGGTGCGGCTTTACGATATCGACCCCGCCGCCACCGAAAAATGCGCCCGCAATCTGGCCGGGCGCGGGCTGCGCGTTGTCGCCTGCAAGACGGCGGAAGAGGCGATTTTGGGCGCGCAGATCATCACCACCGTGACGGCGGACAAGCAATACGCCACCATCCTGACCGATAACATGGTTGGCGCAGGGGTGCATATCAACGGCGTTGGCGGCGATTGCCCCGGCAAGACCGAATTGCACCGCGATATTCTGCTGCGCTCTTCCATATTCGTCGAATACCCCGAACAGACCCGGATTGAAGGCGAGATTCAGCAACTGGCCCCCGACCACCCCGTCACCGAGTTGTGGCAAGTGATCAACGGTCAGGCCACGGGCCGCAGCGACGCGCGGGAAGTGACGCTGTTCGATTCCGTGGGCTTTGCCGTCGAGGACTTTTCTGCCCTGCGCTATGTCCGCTCCAAACTGCAGGAAACAGGGCTGTTCACTCAGCTGGACATGATCGCCGACCCGGACGATCCGCGCGATCTGTTCGGCATGATCCTGCGCGCCGCCTGATCAGGCGGGATCGGCGTAGCGGTGAACGCCGCCCTGCCAATCGGCAACAAGATAGCCATCGGCATCGGCCTGCAGATAATCGGGGCCGATCGGCACTTTGCCAAAACCACCCGGAATATCCAGCACATAGGTTGGAATCCCGATGCCTGACATGCGCCCACGCAACTCTGCCATGATCGCCTGACCTGCGGCAATCGTGGTACGGAAATGGCTGGTGCCGCGCGCAAGGTCACAGTGATGCAGGTAATAGGGCGTCACCCGGTTGCGCAGAAGCGCGCGAAACAGCGTCTCAAGCGTGGCGGCATCGTCATTGACCCCACGCAGCAGAACCGTTTGCGACAAAAGCGGGATCCCAGCCCCGGCCAACCGCGCCAGCGCCTCCGTGGCCGCCGGGGTCAGTTCCTGCGCGTGATTGCTGTGCAGCACCACATAGGTCGTGGGCCGCCCCTGCAGCGCCTGCACCATCTCGGCGGTGATGCGGGCCGGGGCCACCACCGGCACGCGGGTGTGAAACCGCACGATCTGCACATGCGGGATGGCCGACAGCCGCGCCATCAGTGCCGCCAACCGGCGCGGCGACAGCACCAACGGATCGCCGCCCGTCAGGATCACCTCCCAGATCGCGGGGGTGGCGGCGATGTAATCCAGCGCCGCCTGCATGTCGGCCTCTGGCAAAGCCGCCTCTTCGCCCACCGCCTCGCGGCGAAAGCAAAACCGGCAATAGACCTCGCATGTATGCGTTGCGGCAAGGATGACCCGGTCTGGATAGCGATGGGTCAGCCCCGGCGTCGGGCTATGCGCCAGATCGCCGATCGGGTCTTGCAACTCTTCCGGGCGCAGCACCAGTTCGGCCGCATCGGGTACGAATTGTCGCGCAATCGGATCGGCCGGATCGGCGATGGCCGTCCGCATCTCTGACGACACTCGGATGCGGAATGCCTCGGCCACCTGGGTCAACGCCGCAGTGGGCTGGGCCACCAGCCCCGCCGTTACAAGATCATCAACAGAGGTCAGCGCGCGGGGCGCGGGGAAAGCCGTCATTGCATCGCCATTCGGAAATTCAGCGGCGCTTATCCCCGCGCCCGCGCCAAATGGCAAGCGCCGCCGCCAGCAAGCCCGCCTTGCGCTAATGCAGCCGCAATTCGCCCACCACGTTGCGCCATTCCCCTGGGCTGATCAGTTTCCGATGGGTAAAGCGCACCGAATGCAGCGGGCCTTCGATCTTTTCCTGCCAGAATTCGATAAAGCCGAAAAGCTGCGGATAATCAGGCGCCAGATCGTAGTCCTGCCAGACGAAGCTGTTGAGAACATTGCGATAATCCGGCATTCGGTAGAAAAGTTCGGCGGTGGTCAACCCATAGCCATTCAACATCAGTTCGGTTTCATTCGGGCGCATTGTGGCCTCCATCTTCTGCGTCGATGGATTGATCCTGCCAGAGCCAGATTAATTTTCAATAAAAACATAGTGTTATCACTCAAATCCGCCGGCTGCCAAGCCAGCCGACCCGCCCGCCTTGCACCCCAAATGCATGATCGTGTAAGGTAGCGGCAACAATATCTAGACCTTGCACAGGAAGGCGCGGCCACCGTGACCGATACCCCGGAAACACCAGAAACCGCAGACGAAAAACCGATCCGCATGGCCCATGACGGCCCGCAGATCGGCATCGCGGAAGAGATGAAAACCGCCTATCTGGATTACGCGATGAGCGTGATCGTCAGCCGCGCCATCCCCGACCTGCGCGACGGGCTGAAGCCAGTGCATCGCCGCATCCTGTTTGCCATGCACGAAACCGGCAACACCCATGACAAGCCCTATCGCAAATCGGCGCGCCCCGTGGGTGATACGATGGGGAAATACCACCCCCACGGCGATATCGCGATCTATGACGCGCTGGTGCGCATGGCGCAGCCGTTTTCGATGAGCCTGAAGCTGTTGGACGGGCAAGGCAACTTCGGGTCGATGGACGGCGATAGTGCGGCGGCGATGCGCTATACCGAAGTGCGCATGGACAAGCCTGCCGCCTTTCTGATGGCGGATATCGACAAGGAAACCGTCGATTTCCAGGACAACTATGACGGCAAAGACCGCGAACCCACGGTCCTGCCCGCGCGATTTCCCAACATGCTGGTCAATGGCGCGGGCGGCATTGCCGTCGGTATGGCCACCAACATTCCGCCGCACAATCTGGGCGAAGTGATCGACGGCACCCTTGCGATGATCGAAAATCCCGACATCAGCATGGAGGCACTGATGGAGATCATCCCCGCCCCCGATTTCCCCACCGGTGCCACCATTCTGGGCCGCTCTGGCGCGCGCAAAGCCTATCTGGAGGGGCGCGGTTCGGTGATCATCCGTGCCAAGACCCGGATCGAGGAAATCCGCAAGGACCGCTGGGCCATCATCATTGATGAGGTGCCCTATCAGGTCAACAAGGCCCGGATGATCGAGATCATCGCCGAACAGGTGCGCGAGAAAAAGATCGAAGGCATCGCGCAT
>CAMFLG010000248.1 GCA_945957495.1 uncultured Pseudorhodobacter sp.
GCTGACGATCTGGTTCGACCCCGCCATGGCTTGGGAAGCGGCGCCGAGCGGCAAGTGTGGTGACCAGCGGAAGTGGATCGCGCGTGCGGTTGTTTCTGCGGCCAAGTCGCATGTGGCGTTCGGGCTGACGCTGAAAGAGGCACGGCAGGCTGAGCGGTTGCTCGCATCAACTCCTGTTCGAGATGGGCTTGACTGGGAGCGTTGATGCCGCTTAAATGGCACGCGCGGGCTGCCTTAGGACTTCAGCACGTGCCGTAATAGCCGCCGGAATATCGGCAGTATTCGGTGGCAACGCCCGAACGGATCATCTCTGCCGCGATGTCGCTGCCGTTGGGCAAGATGCATTGGGCTACGAGGCGTCCATAGCGATCGATGTCCAGAACAGCGCAGCGAAGCTGTTTGCCGGATATCAAACTGCGCAGGGTCGACGTTGCGGCTGAGCCGCCCGCGGGTTCCATTCCGGGGCATCAAGGCCCCACACACGAATTCGACGTGACTCGCCCTTAAGCGTGAAGGTATGGTAATCCCCCCAATTTTGACGGGGTGCATCCGTAGAACTTACGCGGCCATTTTCAGCTTCTGGGCGGGTGTGATGCCGCCGATGCCCATGTTCGGGCGGTCGTTGTTATAAGTCCAGAGCCATTGCGTGGCGAAGTCTTGGGCCTCCTCGATGGTTTCGATGATGTATTGGTCCAGCCACTCATGCCGGACGGTGCGGTTGTAACGCTCGATGTAGGCGTTCTGCTGCGGCTGTCCGGGTTGGATGTGCTGGATGATGATGCCCCGTTTCTCAGCCCATTCCATCAGCTTGCCACTGATGTATTCCGGGCCGTTGTCGACCCTGATCGTCCCGGGCTTGCCGCGCCACTCTATGATGCGGTCCAAGCTCCGGATGACCCGCTCGGCGGGCAGGGAAAAGTCCACCTCGATGCCCAAGCCCTCGCGGTTGAAGTCGTCCAGAACGTTCAAGAGCCGGAACTGGCGACCATCGCCCAGCCGGTCGGCCATGAAGTCCATCGACCATGTGATATTGGGCGCATCCGGCACCGCCAGCACATCGGGCTTCTCCCGCTTCAGCCGCTTGCGGGGCTTGATCCGCAGATTCAGTTCCAACGCGCAATAGATGCGATAGACGCGCTTGTGGTTCCAAGGATGGCCTTTGACATTGCGCAAATGCAGGAAGCAGAGGCCGAAGCCCCAGGTCTTGCGGGCATCTGTCAGGCCCACCAGAAGATCGGCGATCTCTTCATTATCGTCCTTCAGCTTCGGACTGTAGCGATAGCTGGTCTCGCTGACGCCAAAGGCCCGACAGGCCAGCGCGATGCTGACCTTGTGGCGCGCCACCGCTTTCTCGGCCATCTCGCGGCGTTGAGATGGCCGCATCATTAATGGGATGGTCCGCCCCGCACCCCGGCGTAGCATCGGGGGACACCACACCATACGGAGAGAAAGGATGCGCACCAAACCTGATCCACAGACGACGGCCTTCGGCATCGACATCGGCAAGAAGGTGTTCCACGTCGTCGCCCTGAACGCCGCCGGAGCGGTGATCCAGCGCGCGAAGTTCTCGCGCGATACGTTGATGGCCTTCTTCGATGCCGCGCCGAAGGCGCTGATCGGCATGGAGGCCTGCCCAGGCTCGCAATGGCTGGCGCGGCGGCTTGCCGCGATGGGCCATGATGCCCGGATCATCCCGGCGCGCTTCGTGAAGCCCTATGTCAAATCGAACAAGACAGACACGGTCGATGCGGCCGCCATCGCCGAAGCCGTCACGCGACCGACGATGCGCTTCGTCGAGGTTCGAACGCCCGAGCAAGTCGATCTGCAAGCCTTGCACCGCATCCGCGACCGTCTTGTCGGACAACGCACGGCGCTGATGAACCAGGCCCGTGCCTTCTGCCTCGAATATGGGTTGGCGATGCGGGTCGGCGGCGGCGGCTTCCATGCCGACATCCGGCGGCATCTGGACAATTCCGAGAACGATCTGACCCCAGCCATGCGGGTGCTGCTTGAAGAGCTGCTCGATGACCTCGCCTATATCGAGGGGCGCATCAAAACCGTGAACGGCAAGGTCGAGGCCTATGCCAGCCAGCATGACGCCGTCAGCCGCCTCGTGACCATCCCGGGCATCGGCGCGCTTGGCGCGACTGCGATTGTTGCCGCCGCAGGAGATGGACGCCAATTCCGCAAGGCGCGCGATCTCGCCGCATGGCTGGGCTTGGTTCCCGCCGAGCATTCGACCGGGGGCAAGCAGACCCTTCTGGGCATCAGCAAGCGTGGCAATCGCTATGTGCGACGGCTGATCATTCACGGCGCGCGGTCCTGCTTTCTGCATCTAAACCGGGCGAACCACGCCCTTGGCGGCTGGCTCTCGGCGCTGGAAGCGCGAACCCATCGCAACAAGGCCGTCGTGGCCTTGGCCAACAAGCTGACCCGGATCGTATGGGCCATCCTGACGAGGCCCGGCACCGTCTATCTGCAATCGAAAGGCGCAGCACAAAGCTGATCCTTCGACTGCAGAACCGATTGCAGGGGAAAGTGATGACCAAACGGTTGATCGACCTCGGGTAAGCCACGCGCAAAAAAGCGGGACCCGATCCCGCACCACTAATCTGGAACCCGAGGCGCGGATCTCATCAAGGCCTTGCCGCCAAAAGCGGCTGACTGATCAGAGGCCGGATACATTTACGCAAGCCGGACGGCCACGCACCACAACCTTGCAAACGCGGGGCGGACCATACATTTTTTCAGGATCGGTACTTCGGCATCGGGGCTTGCCCTTGCCGGACCGCCATGAAACCCTGCCGACATGTTGGACATCTTCCTCAAAACCCTGCCGTTTTTCGGTGTCATCGGCCTTGGCTTTGCTGCGGGCCGCGTGAAGTTCTTTACGCCCGAGGCGACGGCCTATCTGACAAAGTTCGTCTTCTACTTCGCGCTTTCGGCGATGCTGTTCGGCTTTGCTGCCAATCTTGATCTGCGCGCCCTGTTTTCCTGGGCCTTCGTACTGGCCTATACCAGTGCGACCGCCTTTGTCTGGCTGTTGGTGGCGGCGGTGGCGCTGTTTCGCGGCGCAAAGGCGGAAGAGGCGGTGTTTGAGGCACATACCGGGGTGATCGGTAACGTCGGCTTTCTGGGTATTCCGATGCTAACCATGTTGATGGGCCAGGCGGCAGTGGGGCCGGTGTTGCTGGTGCTGGCGGTGGATCTGGTGGTGTATTCCTCGATCCTAACGCTGCTGATCGCGGGGTTGCGGGAGGGGCGCATGTCACCCGCGATGTTCCGGGCGCTGGGGCTGGGCCTGCTGCGCAATCCGATGATCGTTTCGGTTATTCTGGGTATGGCCTGGGGGGCGACGGGCTGGGCGCTGCCCGTGCCGGTGAATGAGTTCATGACGATGCTGGGGGCAGCCGCCACACCCTGCGCGCTGTTTGCGATTGGCGCCAGCCTTGCCGGGCGCAGCGCCGAACGCTGGCAGGTGGCGGGTTGGCTGAGTTTTGCCAAACTGGTGCTGCATCCGGCCGCGGCGGCCATGGCCGCGCTTGTGCTGTTCCCGGTAGAACGCTATGCCGCTGGCGTCATGATTGCGGCGGCCTCTTTGCCAGTGGCGGGGAACGTCTTTATTCTGGCACAGCATTTCGGGGTGGCACCGCAACGGGTGTCCACCGCAATTCTGATATCGACGGCTGCATCGGTTCTGACGGTGACAGCGGTGATTGCATTGGTGGCGGGCTAAGGGGGCAACATGAAAACCATTTCGGAAAACCGGGCATTTGGCGGCGTTCAGGGGGTGTATAGCCACGCCTCAACCGCCACGGGCACGGAAATGACCTTTGGTCTGTTCCTGCCGGTCGAGGCGGAAACCGGCGCGGTTCCGGTGCTGTGGTATCTGTCGGGTCTGACCTGCACGCATGAAAACGCCATGGTCAAGGCGGGCGCACAGCGTTGGGCGGCAGAGCTGGGCATCGCGCTGGTGTTCCCCGATACCAGCCCGCGCGGCGACGGTGTGGCCAATGATGCAGCGTTCGATCTGGGGCAAGGCGCGGGGTTTTATGTGAACGCCACGCAATCGCCGTGGTCGCCGCATTTCCGCATGTGGGACTATGTGACGGAAGAGTTGCCCCGCGTCTTGTTCAACGCCTTCCCGATTGCCGAAGAGGCGCAGGCAATTACCGGGCACTCTATGGGCGGCCATGGCGCGCTGACCATCGCGATGAGCTTTCCGGGCCGCTTCGCCTCGGTTTCGGCCTTTGCGCCGATCTGCAATCCCACAGCGTCCGATTGGGGTCGCAAACAGTTCACCGCGTATCTTGGCCCGGATGAGGCCGGCTGGGCGCCGCATGATGCGTCCTTGCTGATGAAGAAACGCGGCTTTGATGGCCCGATGCTGATTGATCAGGGCACGGCGGATCAGTTCATTGATTTGCTGAAACCCGAATCCCTTGCCACCGCGATGACGGAGCATCGGCAAGGTGGTAGTTTCCGCATGCAAAAGGGCTATGATCACAGCTACTTTTTCGTCTCGACCTTCATGGAGGAACATATGGCATTTCACGCGGCGGCCCTGCATGCTTAGGCGGTTTTTTCTGATCCTTGTCGCGGCACTGGCATTTGCGGCGCCGGTTTGGGCGGGGGATGCCGAAAATCAGGTTCTGGCGCAGGTGAACGCGGCCCGGGCCAAGAAGGGTTGCGCACCACTCGTCATGGACGCCAAGCTGTCGAAATCGGCCTATGGCCATGCCAAGGCGATGGCAGAGAAGAATTTCTTCAGCCACACCGGGGCCAATGGCAGTACCTCGAAAAGCCGGGCGCATGCGGCGGGCTACAAGTCGAATTTCATTGGCGAAAATGTCGGTATGGGGCAGGCTTCGGCGGCGGATGTGTTCAGCAACTGGATGGCCAGCAAGGGCCACCGAGCCAACATTCTGGATTGCCGGTTCAGCGAAACCGGCATCGGCGTGTTCTATCAGCCCGATGACAAGCCTTTGCCGGGGCGGACCTATGCGGCCAAATACTATTGGGTCGAAGTTTTTGCGCGGCCATGATGCGTAACGCTTTGCGACGGGCGGCAGCTTGGCCGCTGTGTCTGGCCCTGCTGGTGCTGGCGGCTGCGCCCGCGCATTCGGGCGATGCAGAGGCGCAGGTGCTGCAGATCATCAATCAGGCGCGGGTGGCAAAGGGTTGCCCTGCGCTGGTGACGAACCCGGCCCTGACGGCGGCGGCACAGGTGCAAAGCAATAACATGGCCACGAAAGACTTTTTCGGGCACGTCGGCAAGGATGGCCACAGGTTCACCTACCGCGCCAAGGCGCAGGGCTATCAGTACCGCCTGATCGGCGAGAACATCGCGGCGGGGCAGAAAACTGCGCAGGAAGTGGCGCGCGATTGGCTCAACAGCCCGCCGCACCGCCGCAACATCCTGAATTGCAGCTTTCTGGAAACCGGCATTGCGCTGGCCTATCA